>CAZJKB010000006.1:0-17715 GCA_964546485.1 uncultured Candidatus Saccharibacteria bacterium
CAACAAGTAAATAACTATAAGACATTGGTAATATAATGTTTTTAACAGATTGGGTATTCTATACTCCAAGAATTTTATTAATTTCAAGTACTAAATCTTGATACTCTAATTCTGATTTTATTAAATATGATGTAGCTCCTAACTCAAAAGTCTCTTTTATAACTCTTTCACTACTCATATTTGTTAAAACTACAATAGGGGTACTACCATAAACTTCTGGATCATTTTTAATTGTTCTTAATATTTCAAGACCATCCATACCTGGCATCATCAAGTCTAAAAGTATTACATCAAAATCTTTAGTTCTATTTTTTATCTTATCAAGACCACTATACCCATCCTCACTCTTTACTACTTCATACCCATTATCTGTTAATATCTCAGAAAACGATTCTAATAGATCTTTTTCATCTTCTATTATTAATATTCTCTTCTTATCCATAATATTTGTAATATAATTTTAATTATCTCCTAATGCTCCTTGACCATTATATATAACATAATCAAAGATTGGTAACGACCATTCATTTTGAGGAAACTGTATCTCAACACCTCTACTTGCACCAGAGCAATTTGCATTAACAACTATCTTAACCATCTCCCAATCTCTTACACATTGAGCAGGGGACACAGATGCTTTAACACCAACAGTTCCATTGAAACTAGTTATTCTAATCTCCTCCATCTTATATGGTAGTGATGGATTTAAAGAGATAATTGCATTTTGACCAGAGAGTAGTGGTGTCCATGTACCTATTAGATTAGGGTCAGATGCACATGAAGAACCAGATTTATATATACAATATTGAAAATTATCACTTTGATGATAGCTTTTATATGTCTTAAGTACTCCAGGGTCACTAGTTGCATACTTCCTCATTAGTCCAACACCCAAGGTATTTAACCCTTTAGGATCAAATGCTAGATTCAGATTACATATTGGTGTAGTTGGAGTTTGTGTTTTAAATATAAATGCTCTTGCTTGTCCTTGACCAATCTCTATTTCATCTTGGTCTGTAGCGATTCTTGCAACAATTTCAACACTTGAACTATCATCAGAACATTTACCAATATTATCAATATTAACAAACACACCTAATCTACTTAAAAACTCATTAACATCACTATATCCAATCACTCTACAACCGTTAGTAGATCTTAAATTCTGATTACCAAATCTACTTTGAGCACATACTGTTTCTATCTGAGAAACAGTTACTCCCTTAAGAGATTCTATTACTGATTCTGAAACTTCAAAAGATTCTGCAGATGATTTTTCAAATGCTATTCTCCTAGTATCTCTAATAGTTCTGGAATACATTGATAATCCTAAAATAGAAGCAACTACTAGTACAATCATAATTACTGCTAATGCCTGACCTTTATATCTCTTCATACATTTAAGTTATCAAATTAATTATTCCAGGTCAATTTTTGGGTTGAGGTAATAACTTGTTTTATATATTCAGGTTGAACCCCAGCCTTTGTTCCAACCCAGTATAAAGGTTTAATAACTGATTCTATTAAATATATTGTATTCCCATTATAACCATCATAATATGATATTTTTAATGATTGAACATCTGAATCATATGAGTTTAAGACAATAATATTATTGGCTGCCTGCTCTGAATTAAAACAATCCTCAGGGTTAACTAAGTTTGTACTTTCAGATTTTAAGATAAAACCTTTTCTTGTTCCATCAAATTCTTTCTCATAATTAGGGAAATATCCAATACATACCCATGTATCACTAGCAACAGGTCTAAATTGTAATTCATTACCAAAGTCACCTTGAAGAATAGGGACTTCATAACTAGTATCTTCACCTGCATCTCTTGCTTCTTCCATATCAAGTATTATTTCTCTATTCTTTTCACTAAAATACCTATTACTTACCTTATACAATCTAATATCCTGAGGTTGGGAGTTTCTAACATTTCTTTTTAATAGTTCTAGTATAAATTCTGTGTCTGATCGAACAGTTGTTCTTGCATTAGCTATTGCAGATGTTCTAATCATTGTTGTTAGTACAACACCTGCTAATATCATAACAAATGAAAGTATAACCATTGTGAGTAGCATCTCTATTAATGAAACTCCACTATATCTCTTTTTATTCATAATGTTATTCATAATATATATTACATTTCATCACCAGGTGGATCTATAATAATTCCTCCTCCTCCACCAGATCTAACTGCACATTGACTTGCAACTATCTCTGAACAATTTGTACCTGCAGGGAACTGTTTCGCACTAGTTCTATCTGGAAATAATTGAGGTGATGGACATACGCAAGTTACTGTCTGTGGTTCTTCTTCCACTACCTCTTGAGATGTAAGATCACTTAATCTAAATATAGTGTAGTATTGATAATCTTCAAGTGAACATTTACCCTCTGTTGAATCATCACAACCAGCAATTCCTGTTACAACTTTACCAACTAAAAGACCTGTCTCAGGATTTGATTGATCTGTTATACAAAATACTCTAAATACATCATCACTTATAAGAAATTTTTCACACTCATTATTTGGATCATTATCATAATTACATGTCTGAACAAAGCTTTCACCATCCTTAAAGAAGTATGAAGGTTCTGTATCATAGAATGCAAAACATTTATTTATGCTTTCAGATACATTAGGGAACAGAGCTTCATCTGAACTAAGATCTCTTTGTGCAATATTTCTAACAAAAGTTGCTCCTTGTATTGATTTTTCCGTTAATGTATCAGAAATCTCATTATTAGTTATCTGTCTCAATGTACTAGTAGAGATAGATAAAAGAACAACTGAAGCAATACCCGCAACAGCAATAGCGATGAGAGATTCAACAAAACCCAATCCTTTATACTTTTTCATAAGACTTTTCATATTTAATTATTATATTCATCTATTTTCCCTGATATATTGTTTAAAGACATCCTCTTAATAACTCCATTTGTTTTTGATTGCAAAGAAACTACTAAACTTGATGGTCTACTAATCACTTCACCTGTTGATGAGTAATTAACAATCCTTCCCGTTGCATCATAGAGAAATGCTTTTCCCGAAACTGATTCAAACAATACATATACAGGTTTTGTGGCTATATCTCCAACAGCATCTCTTGATGTATTTGTTGCAATAAGGTTCTTCGATACACTCCTTATCATATCTCCACTAGAAACAATCTGTGATACAGATGAACTAGTTGGACAACCTGTACCTATATATGAAGATGTAAGTGTTAGATTACCATTTACTAGTGACAGATTACTTGCAGGATTGTAATTGGGAAATTTTGATTTAGTTAATACATCTCCATATTCAGGAAACTGAGAACACCATTTAAATATCCTATATGACCCATCAATCTCTATTCTTGAAAAATCGATTCCTAAACCATATAACCATCTTTCAGTGCTAGATCTTTCAACAAACATAGCAGATCTCTGAGTATTTTTAATATCTTGTCTGAGTGTTGCCATAGATTCTCCAAGTGCAATTGCAGAGTTTAATCCTGAAAATGTTCCAAACCCAATTCCCATTATAATTATGATAATAGACATAACAACAAGCATTTCAAGCAGGGAATATGAGGAGTATTTTTGATAGGCAGTATTTAATTTCATATTAAAAAGTTATCATAATACAACTAAGTCTGCAATCCAATTAACAGTATATTTAATTATTTCAAAATCTAATTTATACAATATACTAGTTAGTACAAATGCTAGTGTAATGAATGGGAGTAGGGGGATATAATCTTTCATTGTTAATTTTTTCATAACTATTAACAAGATTGAGAACAAACCTCCAAGTATCATTACTAGAAATACATAATGGACAATATACTCTATTGAAAAATACACACTACTGTATATAAACACAATTAAATCACCAAGACCAAATGATTTTTTAATCATGTTAATTACTAAAAATACTAAGAATATAATTAGTAATAGTCCATATACTTTGATATCAAAAGGCACAATAAACAGAGATATAAATATAAAGAGTATAGATATAACATCTGTAATTCTCTTTGGAATACTCATACTTTCTATATCAAAATATGATAAAAAGAGAAGACTACATACTATTGCATAGAAATGAATAGGAATATTAAATGTATAAAAGGCTAAGAATGTTATACCAAGAAATAACTCAGAGATTGGATATATAATATTAATTTTAGTATCACATTTACTACATCTTCCTTTTTTAATTATATATCCTAATATTGGAATTAATTCTATCCAGGATAATTCTTTATTACATTTCTCACATGAGGAGGGGAATAGAATCATATCTTTATACTTATATCCTTTCTCTATTCTATAAGCAGTCGCATTAAGAAAACTAGCTAGTACAGTTCCAATAATAAATAGAGTTATTGATATAAATATTTCCATATATTCATATTAACAAAAAAAAGGGGAGTATTAAACTCCCCTTTATAATTTCATAATCAAAGATTATTCCCAGTTCTTATCTGATGCTAACCAGTTTGAAGAGATAGGGAATTGACCCATTAATGGTGCAAATTCTTCTGCTGTTAAATCTTTCTTTGTAACTTTGTTAGTAGAAGTAAATGGTAGATCACCAAAACCATTACCGTTACAATAAGCACCTCTTTCATTTCCATCATCAATACCACCAAGAGATACACAAACAATAACTGTCTGCTTAGTATCTGTATTTGTATCATAGTAATATGTTGCATCACTTCCTCCTTCAAATGCATTTTGGTCTATATATTTACCTAATACACCACTAGGAGATAATGCTGTTGAAAAATCTGTAAAATCAAGTGTAGGTGGATATTCTCTATTATCTGTATAGTATGCTTGTAATCCTTGGTATAACTGATCAACAGCACTTGCATGTTGAATTCTATTTGCTCTTTCAATTGCAAATTGTCCTGCTGCAATACCCATTGTCATAAGGATGACTAAGATACCCATAACTACCAACATTTCAATTAACGTAAATCCTGAATATCGCTCTTTCATAATCTAATTATTATAATTTAATATATTATATATCTAATCTACATAATCCCTCATACCTTGTCAATACCTAGCCAACAACTCCTGACAGATTGAACATTGGCATATATACTGCAAGAGCTATAAAAGCTATAACACCACCCATTAGTACAAGCATAATTGGTTCCATAAGTGTAGTAAGATTACTTGTAGCAACATTTACTTCTTCATTGTAGTATTGAGACATTTTTTCAAGTACATTATCTAATTCTCCTGATTCTTCACCAACTGCAATCATCTGACTAACAAGTAATGGAAACACCTTACTCCTTGCAATAGGGATTGCAATTGAAGTACCTTTCTCAACCTCATCTTTTGATGCAAGTACTGCTTCTTTAAATATTACATTAGTTAATGATCCAGCAGTTAGTTCTAGTGCCTTTACAATAGATAGACCACTTTTAAGAAGCAATGATAATACTCTAGTAAATTGAGCTACTTGCATTTTTGCAACTAATACTCCAAATATTGGCATTTTTATTTGGATTTTATGTATTAATTTCTTTCCCTTAGGTGAATCGTAGTAATATTTATACGACATAGTGATAACTGCTACAACAATTATTAATAACCACCAATATGTAACTAAGAAGTTACTCATATCAATTAGTAATTGTGTAACAAATGGTAATTCTGCTCCGAACTCTCCATATATTTCAGCCATAGCAGGAACAAGAACAAACATCATGAGTAATATGACCAATAAGATAACAAGAAGAATTATCACAGGATAGATAAGAGCAGATGTAATCTTTTCTTTAAGTTTCTTCTGTTCTTCAACTTCAACTGCTAATCTATCTAAAATTGTTTCTAAATTACCACTCTGTTCACCAGCATCTATCAAATTCAGAGTTATATCATCAAAAACTCCAGGGTGTTTTCTAAAAGCTGCTGCAAGAGCTTCACCTCCTTGTACATCACCTAATACTTTTGAAATTGTTCTTTTGAATAATGGGTTAACGGCCTGTGCCTCTAATATCTCAAGTGCTTGGGTCAATGGAAGTCCTGCTCCTATCATAGTAGCTAATTGCCTCATAAAAACAACCTTTTCTTTAATAGGTACTCCTCCAATATTTATCTCTTGTAAACTTTTCCAATCAATACCTATATCTTGAGAAATAGAAACAATTAACAATCCTTGTGCTTTAAGAGATTGAGATACTGAGTCTCGACTTCTTGCCTCTAAAACTCCTTTTACTTCCTTACCATTTTTATCTCTTGCTGAGTATCTATATTTAATCATATTATCCTCTTAATAATCTTACAACTTCTTCTGGATGAACAGCATATTCTTGTGCTTTATCCATTGTTATTAATCCTTCTCTTACAAGTTTTACCAGTGAACTCTCTAAGGATACCATACCTACATCTGAACTTGTTCTAATTACATTATCCATTTGATGTGCTTTTCCTTCTCTTATTAAATTCTTAATAGCAGGAGTACCTATGAGAATTTCAGAAACAGCTCTTCTTCCTCCTCCATCAATAGGGATTAATCTTTGAGCTATAACTGCTTCTAAAATACTTGATAACTGAGTTCTAATCTGAGCTTGTTGATTCTCTGGGAATACATCAATGATTCTATCTATTGTTTGAGCTGCACTGTTTGTATGTAATGTTGCAAATACTAAGTGTCCTGTTTCTGCCAATGTAATAGCTGCAGAGATAGTTTCAAAGTCTCTCATCTCACCAACCAGTATAACATCTGGGTTTTGTCTCATAGCACTCTTAAGAGCAACAGTCCAAGAGTGTGTATCATCATGCATCTCTCTTTGATCAACAACAGCCTTTGATTTAGGAAATATATACTCAATTGGATCTTCAATAGTTAATATATGTACAGATCTATTTAAGTTAATAGATTGTAATATTGCTGCTAAGGTTGTACTTTTACCATGACCTGTAGGACCAGTTACCAATACTAATCCCTGTTTAAGATTTGCTAACTGATTGTATATAGGAGGAAGATTTAATTCCTCAATTGTTCTAATCTTTGTAGGTATTAATCTAAATGCAGCAGCGAGGTTTTCTCTAGAATAAAAGGTATTTATTCTAAATCTTGCCTCCCCATTATGTTGATGAGTATAAGCTAAATCAACTTCTCTGTTTACCTCTAATAACTCTTTCTTTTGTTCTGATAGTACAGGGAATATCAATTCCTCAGCATTCTTAGGTCCAACAATCTGTTCATGAACAGCTATTAATGCACCATCAACTCTAATCATTACAGGATAACCAACAGATATGAGTATGTCTGAAGCATCTCTTTCAATTGCTATATCAAGTATTTTTCTAATATCTAATGCATAATCTTGATGTGTTTTTGTAAGTGATTCTTCTTCATTTGTTTGTTGAGTATTCTCAACTACTTGTTCACTAGTACTATTATTTACATTTTCATATTGAGCTAAAATATCATCTACTGAAACAGATTCATTAGCCAAATCTTGTGGTTGTGGTAATACTTCAGCTACAGCGGGTACTGTAGGAGTTTCATTTAATATTGGTGTATCTAGTGTAGGTAATTCATTATTTACTGTATTCTGTTCTTCAGGAACCTGTGCAATAGGAGTCTCCATTATTTGTTGTAATGGATCTACAGTATTTGTATCTATATTTACAACATTCTGTGCCTCAACTTCAGTAGATGGAGTATCCTGTACAACTGGAGATTCCATAACAGGAACTTGTTGAATAACAGGTGTAGATGCAAGAGAATTTAATTGATCAAAATTCATTACAGGTGGTTGTGACTGGGATTGATCTAAAGGATTATTAGTATCAAAAGAGACCTCAGGTGTTTGTATTGTTTGTTGATCTTCAATTACACTATTTACTTGATTATTAATATCTTCCTGTATACTGTTTATCTCCTGAGTAATATTATTTTCAGGTACTTGCTCAACAGGTATAGATTCCTCTTTAGGTTGATCAGGTACTTCTTGTACTAATTCAGATTTTAGTTGTGCTAATTTACTTGCTAATGCTTCAAGAGGACTCTGTTTTTTATCTTCTTCATTCACATTTTCCTCTGTATTTTGATTGAGGATTGTAGGGGCATCAGCATCATTAACAACATTCATTACAGTATTGTTATTACTATTTGCAGCTACAGGATTTACCAAATTATTATTATCCATATCTATTGTATATATTAAATTATTATTATACTCAAAACCTATATTAATTTATTAATCTTTCGATACTCTCAATACCTCTTCAATCGTTGTTATTCCTTCTAATGCCTTTAAGTATCCATCTTGAATTATTGTTATCATTCCATCAGCAACAGCTATTTTTGCAATCTCTGATTCAGGAACATCCTCCATCATCATTCTTCCAATTTTTTCAGTGATTGAAAGTACCTCGAAAATACCAACTCTCCCTTTATATCCTGAGCCTCCACATCTGTCACAACCTTCACCTTTATACAAATAGATTTGATCATTTCCTGAAGGATCTTTATCTGGTGCAACTAGTGTTGCTCCTTCAAAACTACCTTTTGATTTTCCAACTTCATAAATCTTTCTTGCATAATCTATTGGATTAAAATTATGAATACTACCTAAAGTTTCTTTGATATTCTTTAATACCTCTGGTGGTACAGGATGTGCTTTTGCACAATACTTACATACTCTTCTTGGAAGTCTTTGAGCTACAACACATCTAAGAGTAGAGGCAAGTAAATATGCTTCTATACCCATATCTAAAAGTCTAGGTACAGCAGCAGAAGCACTATTGGTGTGAAGTGTTGAAAGAACAAGGTGACCTGTAAGAGAGGCTTGAACCGCAAGTTGTGCAGTTTCTTGATCTCTGATCTCTCCAACCATCACAATATCTGGGTCTTGTCTTAATATTGATCTAAGACCAATAGCAAATGTCAGTCCAACCTCTGCTTTTACCTGTACTTGTGTAACTCCTGGAACCCTAATTTCAACTGGATCCTCAAGTGTAATAATATTTACTTTTGGATCATTTAATCTTGTTAATGCACCAGCCAAGGTTCTTGTCTTACCAGAACCCGTTGGTCCAGTAACAAGAATAATACCATTTGTTGCACTCATAGCATCAATAAATCTCTTAAGTGCTCCACCTCTAAGTCCAGTACTCTCAATACTTACATTTCCCATATCATTTTCAAGAAGTCTCATAACAACCTTTTCACCATAAATAGAAGGAAGGGTGGAGACTCTAACATCAACTTTTTTATCTAATAGTTTCAATTGCAATCTACCATCAAGAGGAATTCTTTTTTCATCAATCTTTAATCTTGCCAATATCTTCAATCTTGAAACAACAGCATTAGCCAAGTGCTTTGGGAGGGATAGTCTCTCAGTCATAATACCGTGTATTCTAAATCTAACTCTTAGTCTTGCCTCAAGAGGTTCAATATGGATATCTGATGCACCTGATTTAACTGCATATTGCAATATACTATTAACAATCCTTGAAACAGGAGCAGATTTAATATCTATACCTTCCATATTACCAACATATTCATCACCAACTGAGTCAGAAGATATATCTGCGACAGGAACCTGTACATCTTCTAAAGCACTAGTAACTTCGGATGTAATAGCTTCTCCAACTCTTCTATCAAGAATACTATTTATACTATCCATTGTAGTAATATATACCTCGAGTTTTGTCCCTGCAGGATACTTAATCTCCAATGCTTGAATTGCTTGAATATCAAAAGGATCTGACATAGCAACCTTAACGACACTGCCCATTCTTTCAAAAGGAACTGCATTATACTGTCTTAAACTCTCAATACTAACATCTGCTAAAACCTGTTCAGGTATTTCTAATGTCGTTAAATCAATGAAAGGGATACCAAATATCTCAGATTTGGCCATCACCATATCCTTATCACTTACAAGATTTTTTTCCTTGAGAATCTGCTCTTCACTTTTAGAAGTTCGAGTTCTTTCAACCTCAACAAGGTTGGCATTTTGAGCTGTTATCAAATTTTTACTCACTAAATATTGGAGTATTGATTTGTTCATTGGGCAGTTATACTAAATCAATATATATCAATATTAAAGATATAATATATGGGTATGCAAGTCAAATATGATATTATTAAATATGACATACTTAATCATAGGACAAAATCTAGACCAACAAAAAGAGCAAACACTTCAAATTATACAAAAATATAATACAAGAGAGATATCAAAATACGATGATATTTTTAATATTCCAGATATACATATACTTAGAACACAAGAGGATAGTATTAAAATAGATGAAGTTAGAGACTTTTTACAATCTATTAAATTCAAACCATTTGAAGAGAAGTATCAATTTGCAATAATAGAGCAAGCACAAAAGCTAACAACTGAATCCCAAAATGCATTATTAAAAACCCTAGAAGAACAGAATGATCATACAAATATAATTCTGCAAATATCTAGTAGTAAAAGTATATTAGATACTATCCTTTCAAGAGGAAAAAAGTTATATATACAAGATAAAAAAAGTATCAAAGATAGCTATACTTTAAAATTAACATCACAGAATCTAATCGAAAAATTTAAACAGGTAGAAGAGCTATCTAAACTTTCCAAACAGGAAATTCTTGAAGAATTAAGTTCAATGTCAAATACTCTATCCAATATACTTCAGGAAAATCACAATGAAAAATCAGATATAATCCTTAACTATATTGATGAAATAGAAAAGGCATATAGATTAATTAATTCAAATGGGAATAAGAAATTAGTTCTAGAAAATTTAGTAATTCAAACATCAAATATTAAATAACTTGCAAAAGTGTATAATATAATCGTACAATCACTAGATAAAATATAGGAATACAAATATGTCAAATATAGCAAATCAAGAATATAACTCATCAGATATTAAAGTCTTACAAGGTTTAGAAGCTGTTAGAAAGAGACCTGCAATGTACATTGGAGGTACTGACAGAGAAGGACTACACCATATCTTTACCGAGATATTAGATAATGCTGTGGATGAAGCAATTGCAGGATACTGTTCGCAAATTTGGGTAAAACTATATAGTGATGGTTCACTTGAAGTTAGAGATAACGGAAGAGGTATCCCTGTAGAGATACACCCTCAAACAGGTTTATCTACACTAGAAACAGTTATGACAAATCTCCATGCTGGAGGTAAATTCGAAAAAGGGGCATACAAAGTATCTGGAGGTTTACATGGGGTTGGTATGAAATGTACTAATGCTCTTTCAGAATGGATGACCTCTACCGTATACAAGGAAGGAAAAATATATCAACAGAAGTATGCACGAGGTATAACACAGACAAAATTAGAAATACTTGGCGAGACAGAATTAAAAGGAACAATGCACCGATTCAAGCCAGATATAGAGATATTTCCTGATATTGCATTTTCATTTAAAAAGATATTAGAGAAATGTAGACAACATGCATACCTAACCGGAGGATTACGATTTACAGTAACAGATGCAAGAGATGAAAGTAATCCAAAGGATTATGAGTTCTATTTTGAAAACGGAATTAAGTCATATATTAAATTTGTGAATCTAGATGAAAAAGCATTACACGATATCTTCTATATGAAGAAGGAAGAAGATGATGTAATGGTTGAGGTTGCAATACAATATACAGAATCTCTAGATGAGAATGTAAAGTGCTATAGTAATAATATTCCTAACCCAGAAGGAGGAACACACTTAGCAGGTTTAAGGACTGCTTTAACCTCTGCAATTAATCAATATGCTACATCTCAAGATATGCTCAAGGGAATAAAAGGTACACTTGATGGTGATGATGTACGAGAAGGTCTAACAGCAGTTATATCTGTTAAAGTTCCTGATCCTCAATTTGAAGGTCAAACAAAGATGAAACTCAATAACCCTGAGGTCAAAGGTGTCGTACAAAAACTAGTTAAAGAAGAATTCTCTAGATATTTTGCAGAAAATCCAAAGGATGCAAAGAATATCATAGGTAAAGCAGTATTAGCATTAAAAGCCAGAGCTGCTGCAAAAGCTGCAAGGGATGCAGTTATTAGAAAAGGAGTACTTGAAAGTACTGCACTACCTGGTAAATTAGCAGATTGCCAAAGCAAAGATGCTTCACTATCCGAATTATATATAGTAGAGGGAGATTCTGCAGGTGGAAGCGCAAAACAAGGAAGAGATAGAAAACACCAAGCAGTACTACCACTCAGAGGTAAAATTATTAACAGTCATAAGTATAGAGTAGATAGAGTTCTTGCAAATCAAGAATTCAAGGATATTGTAACAGCTCTTGGTGTTGGAATAGGGGATTCACTAAATATTGAAAACTTAAGATATCATAAAATCATAATCATGGCTGATGCTGATGTTGACGGTTCACATATTAGAACTCTCATCCTCACACTACTATTCAGATTCTTTAAACCATTGATAGAACAAGGATATGTATATGTTGCTCAGCCACCACTATTCAAAGTAGAAATTGGAAAAGAAAGATACTATGTACTTTCAGAACAAGAGAAGAACAAGATAACTAAAGAAGCAGAAGCAAAGGGTAAGAAAGTTGTAACCAATAGATTCAAAGGTTTAGGAGAAATGGATGCTCAGCAACTATGGGAGACAGCTATGGATCCATCAACAAGAGTACTCAAAAAAGTTACAATAGAAGATGCAGAAGATGCTGATAAAGTATTTGAAATGTTAATGGGTGTAGAAGTACCTCCAAGAAGAAGATTCATACAAAAGTATGCTAAATTCGCAACAATCGATGCTTAAAAGTGATAGATTATGTACCAATAAAATATGCTGATGATACAATAGTTAGATACTATGAGAATATTCAATCACCTCTATTCATTGGTATAGATAGTACAAAGATTGATAATAATACAAGAAAACTAATTGATACTGTTAAACCATCAGGAATTATCATACTTTCAAAAAATGTAAAAAACGAATCTCAACTATCATCACTAATATCAAGTATTAAAGATTATGGAAAGAATAGGGGGATTAATATCAAATTTGCAATAGATGAGGAGATAGGTAGTATATCAAGAATAGAAGGATATAATAGAGAATTTAAAGAAAGTAATAGAAATAGTAAAGATATAGAAAAACAAGCTATTTATTTAAAAAACTTAGGTATAGATATAAATCTATCGCCTGTTGCAGATATCGGATATGACAACCAAAGTCCTATATATTTTAGAACATACGGAAATACATCAAAAGAAGTATCTAAACAGATTACAAATCATATTGAAATACAACAGAGACAAGGAATATCAAATACTGTAAAGCACTATCCTGGGCTTGGTAGATCAAGTGAAGATACACATAATAAATTAGCAACTGTAACAATTACCAAACAAGAATGGTTACAAAATGATGCCCAACCATTTATATCTGCAATCAAATCAAATGTTGAATACATTATGACAGGTCATGTTACATATCCATTAATAGATAAAAGTATTGCAACATATTCTAAAGAGTGGAATAAAATATTAAGGAAAGATTTAAACTATAATAAAAACATAATAGCTGATGATTTAAAGATGGAGGGTGCAAATATAAACGATACAATATGCAGCAAAAGTAATAATAGTTATGCAAAAAGAATATATACTTCGAACAAAATAAATAACTACTCAATAATCATTCTTAACCAAAATGAAATGATAAATACATATAGAGAGTGGATAAGAATTGAAATGGAGTGTTTAAAATGATACTATCTAATCTGTTAATTTGAAAAACAAATAGAATGATAAGCATAAATAAAGCAATAAACTACCCATTTTCACAAAGTGATTGGAAAAAGAAGTTCTTCATAATATTCATTATACTATTTGTAACAACAGCTATTTCAGCTACATTACAGTTAATTCAACTACCATTTGAAATGGCAGCGGAATCAGAATCTGAAATATCAAACATTGCTGCTCTAGGAAATATGTCTATATCCATGATAGGTGGTTTTGTTAGTCTTATAACTCTTCCATTTACACTATACATATCTGGATATCAATTAAAGAATATTAAGAATATCGTTGCAGGAAAATTAGATTTACCTGAACATACAGATATATGGAATACAATTCTTTTAGGATTAGTTAGATTACTCATATCCTTTGTATATTCACTTCCAGCAACTATGATTATGATTCTATCCTTCATACTATTTTTTATTGAATTAGGTATAAAACAGAGTGACATATCATTCTCACCAATGGTAATAATATCCATTGTACTATTCATAATCAGTATCCTCTCCCTTATCTTTACAGGAATATTTCTTGAAAAATCAGCAACATTAGAGTACATAAAGGAGAATAGAATATCAGCCATATTTAATGTAATTAAGGTGTTTAAACAGTCCTTTAGACATTTTGGTAAATTCCTACAAATCTTCTTTATACAACTATTAATTGCATTTATGACAATATTCGTAATGCTATTTACAATTTGCATCGCTTTTATATCCTCTCCATTTATACAAACAGTTTTAATTTTCGCAACTGCATATATAGAGGGAAACATATATAAAGAGATAATTGATAATAATTAAATATAATCATTAATGATATGGAAGACCAAAAGAAAGAATTAAAAGAAGAAATTCTAGACAGAGCAACAGAAGTTGATAATACTTCAGATGGAAATGAAAATACACCTCCAACTGTACCTGTAGAAGTAGAAGAAGAGGAAAATGATAATGGTTTAAATATATCATTGGAGTATAAGCCAGGAGAGGTTGCAAATAAATCCATATCGGAAGAGATGAAGGAATCATTCCTTGACTATTCAATGTCAGTAATTGTTTCAAGAGCACTTCCTGATGTTAAAGATGGATTAAAACCTTCTCAAAGAAGAATTCTTGTAGCAATGAATGATTTGAATTTAACACCATCAGCACACTATAGAAAATCAGCAAAGATCGCAGGTGATACATCAGGTAACTATCACCCTCATGGTGAAGCAGTTATATACCCTACAATGGTAAAACTTGCTCAAGACTTTTCAACAAGATATCCATTAGTAGATGGACAAGGAAACTTCGGTGATATTGATGGAGATCCAGCAGCAGCAATGAGATACACAGAAGCTAAGATGGAGAAAATAACTCTTGAGATGTTGAGAGACTTAGAAAAAGGAACTGTGACATATATCCCAAACTATGATGGTACAAGAGTAGAACCAACAGTTCTTCCAGCAGCATTTCCACAGTTGATTGCAAATGGAAGTGATGGTATTGCAGTTGGACTAGCAACAAAGATTCCTCCACATAATGTAGGAGAGATAGTTGCAGCATTAAGAGAAATGATTAAAAGAGGAAATAAATGGGAAGGATTAGCAATATATAATGCATTGAGATTGACTAGAGAGAGTAGTGAAAGAATTCCAATGACATTAGAAGAACGACCAACCGAATATCTCAACAGTTATCTACATAAATCAGATCCTGAGTATGCTATAAAACTAGAAGAACTTAAAGCAAGATTAAATAATGGTGAACAGCTATACCCTCATTTTAAATCTGAAATAACTCCAGAAGAATTATTAAAAATAATTCCAGGTCCAGACTTTCCATTAGGAGGAATCATTTATGATAAAAATGAGATTCTTAATATGTATGCAACAGGAAGAGGTAGAGTATTACAAAGAGCAAAAGCAAGTATTGAAGAGGGTGCAAAAGGAAGATTTGAGATCATTGTTACAGAGATTCCATATCAGGTTGTAAAAGCATACATGATTGAAAAAATTGCTGATTTAGTAAAAGAAAAAAAGATTGAAGGGATTGCAGACATTAGAGATGAATCTAACAGAGAAGGAATGAGAATTGTAATTGTACTTAAAAAAGATGTACAACCAAAGACTGTTTTAAACAAGCTATACAAGTATACACAAATGCAACAGGTATTTAATGCAAATATGATTGCACTTGTTGATCAGGAGCCAAAGACACTTACTCTAAAGCAGATGCTTGAGCTATTCCTTTCATTCAGATTATCTGTTGTCATTAGAAGATTTGAATATGACCTATCACAAGCAAGATATAGGGGTCATATACTTGAAGGACTTCTTAAAGCATTAGATATACTTGATGAAATAATTGCAACAATTAGAGCTGCAAAAGATGCTGATACAGCAAAAGAACAATTAATGACTAAATATGAGTTCACAGATGTTCAAGCACAAGCAATCTTAGATATGCAATTAAGGAAATTAGCTGCACTAGAAAGAGAAAAATTACAAGATGAAGCAAAGGAAATTAAGGGAAAGATTGAAGAATATAATAGAATACTTGGAGATCAAAATCTAATACTTGATGTAATAGATAAAGAGTTAGAAGAGATAGGTACCAAACATGCAGATCCAAGAAGAACAAAGGTCATTGCAGGAAAAATAGATGAAATAGCTGAAGAAGATTTAGTTGCATCAGAAGATACATTAGTAACACTAAGTCATTCAGGATATATTAAGAGACTATCACCTGATACATACAAGACTCAGCATAGAGGTGGAAAAGGTGTTACAGGAGCAAGTACAAGAGAAGATGATTGGCTATCTCAAGCAGTACTCTGCAATACTCATGATGATCTCATGCTATTTAGTAACCAAGGAAGAGTATTTAGAATTAGAGCATTTGAAGTACCTGAATATGGAAGAACTGCAAAGGGATTACCAGTTGT
Organism: uncultured Candidatus Saccharibacteria bacterium; assembly: GCA_964546485.1. Taxonomy (GTDB): domain Bacteria; phylum Patescibacteriota; class Dojkabacteria; order SC72; family SC72; genus CAZJKB01. The sequence continues at coordinate 16,706 of CAZJKB010000006.1, forward strand.
AAACCTAATTGCACTACAACAAGGAGAACTCATTACAAGTGTTCTAAATATGAGTAGAAAAACAGAAGATGGTAAAACATATAAATACCTATTCATGGCTACAAAGAAAGGTACAGTTAAAAAGACTGATATATCTGAATTCGAAAAGATTAGAGCAAATGGATTAATAGCTGCAAAATTAGAATCAGGAGATGAACTACTTTGGGTTAAACCAACAACAGGAGAAAGCCAGATATTAATCGCAACAAAAGAAGGTAATAGTATTAGATTCAAAGAAACAGATGTTAGATCAACAGGTAGAAATACAATGGGTGTAAGAGGAATTAAATTCGCAAAAGAAAATGATGAAGCAATCTCCATGGATGTAATAAATGATGAGAATGTATCACTACTAAATATATCTGAACTAGGAAATGGTAAGATGTCAAAATTAAAAGAATATAGAATCCAAGGAAGAGGTGGTTCAGGAATATTAACATTTAAAACAAACCCAAAAACTGGAAAACTAGTAGTCGCAAAAATCATTGATAGTAAGGATGAGAATGATATTGTTTTAATATCTGAACAAGGAATTATAATTAGAGTTGAAATGAAGAATATTCCAACAATTGGAAGACATACATCTGGAGTTAAAGTGATGAGAGTAGGAGAGGGAGATAAGGTATCAACAATAGCTATTATATAGTTATGCCACCTGAAGATTTCTTCATCCCAGAGGATACTCTAGATATCCATGATTATGGTCCTATGTTACATCATGAAATTGAATATTTAATAACTAGATTCATAACAGATAACTATAATAGAAAGCTAGAAAAGATAAAGATAATAACTGGTAAAGGGAATGTTGTATCTCCATTAACAATCAAGATATTAAAAAAATCAAAGCATGTAAAAGAATATAGATATGCTGGATATTTTTCTGGCCAAAAAGGGGCAATAGAGATAATACTTCACAAAAACACCGTGAATAAACGCAAGAAATAGGAGTTATTCACGATATTTTGACA
>CAZJKB010000007.1:0-16997 GCA_964546485.1 uncultured Candidatus Saccharibacteria bacterium
AAATATCCGTGGCATACTAGCATAAAAATTCTTATCTGTCAAACATTCTCTACACTATCAAATACAATAATGTCTGGAAGTTTTCGAATTAATACTATATATTATAGTAACAAGTCATTATCTATGATATATATTAAGTATTTATTATGCCAAAGAAACTAAAGAAAAAAGAAGGAAAAGAAATAACAATAAAGAGTGATGAGACCAAAATAACATTTGGTGTGTTATTAACGATACTATCCATTGGTTTTACAATTTCCCCTTTTGTAGATGCAGTACTATTTAGATATATAGTTTCAATATTTGGATATACTTCAATACCTATTGGACTATCCCTTACATATATAAGTATAGGTATGTATACAAATATTAAATTCTTTAAAAGCATTAAAACAGTTATTGGATTAATAATATTCTCAATTGCGTTTAGTACATTCTTGACATTCTGGATTCCTGATGAAGTATTAGTTTCTAACTATGACTACAGCCTATATGGAGGTCTTTTTGGATATTATATCCATCTTCAATTACTTATATTTATGGGTAGATTTTTAGAATTATTACTACTTATCTTCCTATTCATACTCTCAATTTCACTATTAACTAATGTAAAACTATCTCAAATCAGAGACCTATTACATGATGTATTCAATTCTCAACCAAAAAGTGAAGATTTAATGGGAGAAGATATTGAGATAAATAATCATTTAGAAGGAAAAGATAAAGAGAATATAAAGAAAGATATCCAAGATATGTTTACACAATCAGAACCAAATCAAGAGGAGATTGTTATGAAAAAATATAGTAGTGATATCCATAAAGAAAAGATAGAAACAGAACCAACAATCGCAATACAAGAAGAAGGACAAAAATATCCTAATTGGGTATTTCCATCTCCTGAACTACTACAAGAACCTAAATACACACCTCAAGATGAAAAAGTATATAAAAAGAATGCACTAGTAATTGAGCATACATTGAAAAGCTTTGGACTCGTATGTAAAGTTGCAGAAATATCCGTAGGTCCAACTGTTGTTCAATATGCATTAAGTATAAATATTGGTACAAAGGTATCTAAAGTTAATAACCTATCTGATGACCTAGCACTTGCACTATCTGTACCATCATCAAGTATAAGAATTGAAACACCTATACCTGGAACATCATATATAGGTATAGAAACACCAAATCCAATAAAAAACTATGTGTATGCAAAAGAAATGGTTTATCATTTAAAGAAACAAGATGACCTCATTCTCCCATTATTACTTGGTAAGGATGTTGCAGGTAAGTACATAACTGCAGATTTAACAAAGATGCCACATCTACTTGTCGCAGGTGCAACAGGTACAGGTAAGTCTGTCGGTATCAACTCCATATTACTTGGATTAATTATGACCAAATCACCAGATGAAGTAAAATTCTTACTTGTTGATCCAAAGATGGTCGAAATGGCTCCATATAATGGGATTCCATACTTAATGAATCCTGTAATTACAGATATGAATCTAGTACTTAATGCACTTGAATGGGCTGTACAAGAAATGCAAAGACGATATCTATTACTAAAACAAGCTGGTGTTAGAAATATCAAAGAATATAATACAATGATGGGATATCATGCAATGCACTATATTGTAATAGTTATTGATGAAATGGCTGACTTAATGCTATCAAGAAATACAGAAAGAGGTGCCCCTGATGTTGAAACTAAGATAGTAAGGCTCGCTCAAATGGCAAGAGCAATCGGAATTCATTTGATACTTGCAACTCAAAGACCATCAGTCAATGTTATCACAGGTTTGATAAAAGCAAATGTTCCAGCAAGAATTGCATATCAAGTAGCAACAGCAATTGACTCTAGAGTTATCATTGATCAGATAGGTGCTGAAACTCTTCTTGGAAACGGTGATATGCTCTTCAAGAACCCTGCATTAACAAAACCTACAAGAATACAAGGAGCATTTACAGATATTAAAGATTTAGACAAAGTAATTACGCACATTAAAGGACAAGCAGGAGATGTAGAATATACAAAAGAAATTGTAGAAACAAAGGCAGAACCAAATGATAAAGAAAAGATGAAAGCATCTGAATCTAGTTCAGAAATGCGAAGAGCACTTGAGATTGTAATTAATGCCAGAAAGGCTTCTACATCATACCTACAAAGAAAGATGGGTATAGGGTATAATAAAGCAGCTACACTAATAGAAGAGATGGAAGAACTAGGAGCAATAAGTGCACCTGAAGGAGGTGCAAGTGCAAGAAGAGTATTAATAACATCACCAGATCAAGTATTAGGTAGTGAAGAAGAATAATTAAAACACCTAATATAAAATGCTAACACCAGGGGAGATTTTCAAGAAAAGAAGAGAGGCTCTAAGAAAAAGTATATATTCAGTATCTTTAGAAACTAAAATAGGAACTAAATATATAGAGATGCTAGAAGAGAATAGATATAATGAGTTTGATTCTCCTGTTTTTGCAAATGGATTTGTTAAAATATACTCTGAATATCTTGGATTAGATCAAGAAAAGATGGTCGCACTATATAGAAGAGAGAATACTGATTTTAATCCATCAAGTACAATTAAAAATATAAAAGATAAAAGAGGTGAAAAGCAACCATTTATTCAAAAGTATAAGAATATAATTATACAAGCAATCATTGTAATATTAACAATTGCTTTAATTGCTATCTCCATTATCCTTAATAATTCTAAACCAAAGGAAGAAGCATTAGATTTTGAACTTCTTAATATTCAAGATGGATATGTAACAAAAGAATCATCTATTACACTCGAAGGTAATATAACACAATCATATATGCTATATATTAACTCAACACTAGTACCTGTAAGTAATGGGTCTTTTAAGTATCAGTATAGCTTAGTGGACGGAGATAATAAGGCAATAATTGAGATTAAGAATAAAGATAATAATCTAATTAAACAAGAGATTATTTCAATCAAAAAAGAGAAAACAATTGTGCAACAACCACCAATTGAGAATAACAGTGATGGATATGAAGTATACATACAGATTAAAGATGCTTCAACTTGGATAACAATGAGTGTTGATGACAAACAAGAGATTGCTCAGGCATTAAACCCAGGAAAAACAGATAAATATAAGATAACGAAGACATTAACTGTAGTATCTGGAAAACCTCTAAATACATCGGTATATATAAATAATAAACTATATAATCTAGTAGTTAATACACAATCTGGAACTGGTAGTTTAAATTGTTCGATTAATAACAATCAAATAGAATGTATGAAGTAGATAATACAATCAAAGAGATAAAAGCAAAGGTAGATATTGTCGATCTTGCTAGTAGATATATTGAATTAAAAAATGCTGGAAAAAACTATACTTGTAGATGCCCATTTCACAATGAAAAAACCCCTTCATTTTCAATCAGTCCAGAATTACAGATGTATAAATGTTTTGGATGTGGCAAATCTGGAGATATTTTTACATTCTTAATGGAGATTGAACATATAGAATTCAAAGAAGCAAAAGAGAAACTCGCAAAAATAGCAGGAGTAGAGATTAAGAATAATAAACCTCAAAATTATTTAAATATTTTAAACAATCTTGCTGTAGAGATATATCATAAGAATCTTTTTGAGAATGCAAAGGCTAAAGAATACCTCAAATCTAGAGGATTTATAGAGACAGATGTTAGAAAATTTAAGATAGGATATAGCAGAAATGATAATCAATTAATTAGTGTAGTAAGAAAGAAGTATAAATATACTAGTAATCAATTACTTAATTCAGGTCTATTCGTTATAAGAAATAATCAATTAATCGATAAATTCAAAAATAGAATAATGTTCCCAATATATGATCAACACTCAACAGTAATTGGATTTACTGCAAGGCAGATGCCTGATAATACATTCGGACCTAAATATTTAAATACACCTGAAACAGAGATATTTAAAAAAAGTTTTAATATCTACGGTCTAAATTGGGCAAAGTATTCAATAAAAAAGGAGGATTTATGTATTGTTTGCGAAGGGACAACAGATATTATTTCTGCACATAGATCAGGAGTTGAACATATTGTTGCACCACTTGGTACAAGTTTAACAAAACAACAACTACAAATAATTAAACAATATACTTCAAATGTATTATTCATATTTGATGATGATAATGCTGGATACAATGCATTAATTAGAGCCTTTGGAATTGCACAAGAATTAGATATGATACCATTTGCACAAGATCCAACCCCATATCACGATGTAGATGAATTATGTAAGAATAGCCCAGAGTTAATAAAAGAGAAAATAGATAAGCGAATAGATGCATTTTCATTTATCATTTCAAAAGAATTAAAAAATCTAAATCTATCAAGACTAACTGATAAACAGAAGATTACAAAGTTAATTGATACACTAGTTGGATTAACAAAGAACCAAGAACTAATTGAATATTACATAAAACGAGCATCTGAAATAATAGGTGAAGATATATATTCAACAAAAAACAGACAAAGCAAAGATATTAAGACTTATAACTCACAAAGTGTTACACGAAAAACTCCACAAAATGATGAAATTACTCTCTTTAGAATAATCCTAGAGAATCAAAACCTCGTAAAAAGTATTGACATTTCACACATACGAAATGAAGCCATAAACCAAGTACTGGCACTGATTAAGCAAGGTACAATAAGCATTCAGGAGTTACATGAGAAACTAAATGCACAACAAAGGGATATTCTAGAGAAGACACTGCTATTACCAATGAAGTATAATGAAAAAGATTTCAACTTTATATATAATAAACTAAGGAAAGAGAATTATTCACTGCAAAGACAGGAAAAAAGAAAGCTACTTGGTATTGCACAAGAGGAGAATAATGAAAAAGAACTTGAGAGATTACAACAAGAGATTTTCGAATTAGATAAATTGATACAGTCAATATAATGGAAGTAACAAATTATGACAAACACTCATATGACTACTCTACTTATTGGAAAAACAGAGCATACGAAGACATTGCAGAAAAAATAGTACTAGAGAAGTTAATGCATAATGTACAGGGTGATTGGTTCATAGATATTGGAGGCTCTTTTGGAAGAAATACTCCAATATATAGTAAAAGATTTAAAAACTGCATAATTGGAGACTATTCTATACAAACACTTATAAAATATAGAAAAGAGATAAAAAGAATATCTCCTAATGTAGAGTTGATTGCTTTAAATGCTTACTACTTACCATTCAAAAATAATGTCTTTGACGGTGCTCTTCTTGTCAGAGTGCTTCATCATTTAAATAATCCAGAGCAGTATACAAAAGAACTTGGGAGAATCTTGAACATTAATTCCATTTATATTCAAGAATTTGCAAATAAGGTACATATTAAAGCAGCTATTAAAAATCTTTTGAAGTTAAATTTTAAGTTCTTTAATGAAACTCCATACCAACAACCCTCACAAGGGTATAACGAGGGGAATGATAATGATGGTAGTATATTTTTAAATTTCCATCCTAATCATATAAAAAGACTTTTCACACAAAATGGTCTTTCTATAGTTGATAGAGTTGGTGCATCATATCTAAGAATCCCTATACTTAAAAGATTTGTTAAAACTGAAGTATTAATTAGTATTGAACGATTATTACAATTAATCTTCAAATACACATATGTATCACCTAGCATCTTCTTTAAAGCGATTATGAGAAAACATGGTATGAAATCTAGTGGATATAACACATTAAACGATATTCTATGTTGCCCAAAGTGTAATGGAGAATTGCTTTTCAAAGATAGTGAATGCCTATGCTCTAAGTGTAAGAAAAAATATATTAAAACAAAAGGAGTATGGGATTTCAGAATATAAATACTGCTAAAAAATCATTAGGCCAAAACTTCTTTATTAACAACACTTTAGCAGATAAAATTGTTAATTATGTCAAAAGTAATTCAGATTCAGAAAATATTATAGAGATTGGTCCTGGAAAAGGTTTTTTCACAGATAAATTGATTAATAATTTTGATAAAGTATATTGCATTGAAAAAGATGATATCTTAGCCACAGAATTAAAAAATAAATATAGATCAATAGAAATATTTAATGATGATGTACTGGATTTCAATTGGAGTATATTCTCTAATGAGAATTTTGCAGTATACGGATCTCTCCCATATAACATATCAAAAAAAATAATACAGAATTTAATAGAAAACAGTGCTTCTAAGAATCTATTCTTCATAATACAAAAAGAAGTTGCAGAAAAATATATAAATAAAGATAAAAAATCTTCAATATTATCAATAATGACTGAACTATATTGTGATGTAAAAATCGTTTTACATATCTCACCATCTTCTTTTAGACCAATGCCAAAAGTAGATAGTTCATTTATTCATATTAAACTAAACAATAACTACCTAAAAATAGATGATATTAAAAGATTTAGTAGTATTGTTCATCAAGCATTTTCTTCTCCAAGAAAAAAGCTTAAAAACAATGTAAAAGATATACCTCAAGCATATGAACAAATGCGAGCTGAAGATCTAAATCTTTCCAATTTCATAGATATCTACAATAAGATGAAAATGATATAATATGTCATTATGTCTAAAAAAGAGAAAGCCAAGCAACTTAAATTAAGATTGTCATACTCTCCTTTCAGTTGGTATTACAATATCAAGGAAAAGATAAAGAAGTCTTTTCTATTGTTTGAAATGAATAAATTTTCAAATGATATTGGTCCGTGGCTTCAGATATCATATATTTCAAGTATTTTCATAGTACTTGGATATTATATTATTTTTAAAAGTTCATTTTTACCATCTAAAATCCCAATTTTTAAGATTTATAGTGATTTAAGCACTCGATTAATAGATAGAGATTTAATTATTCTTGTTATTTTAGTTGGTACATTATTGAATATAATTATTATCAGATTTGCATATCTTCTGTATGATAAAGATAGAGCCTTTACTACAATACTTTTATTTACAAATACAATAATTAATACATTTATATTATTATTTATAATAAATTCATTTATTCAATATTTCTATGTTTAATATTATTGAATTTACAAGAGAATTTGGTGATTATTTAGGGTATATATTCCCAAATGTTCCTGCAAATATTCTTAGATATATTGAATATTTACCCCTATTTATCATTGGTTTTGCAATTGCATTAATACTAACTCCACTACTTGGCAAACTTGCATATAAACTTGGTATTACATACAAACCTAAAGAACAAAAGAGAGGAAGAGAATTTGATAATCCCGATAAAGCAGTACATGATGTAGAAACTCCTTCCCTAGGAGGAATAACAGTATCTATACCAATACTTTTATTTATTCTATTTGTTTTTGGTATTAATTCAACAACAATACCTATACTATTAGGACTAATTATAATAATTGTATTATCAATAGCAGATGATATATTAGTTCTTCCATCATATCCTCAATTGGTAGGCGTACTACTTGCAGCAAGTGTAATAGCTATATCTAGTATAGATTTAACATTTATAAATATTCCATTTATTACTACTTTAAACCTTGACCTTTATACATTTAAGGGTGCTATTGGAGATCTCCTAATTAGTATAGTATTTCCAGGAGATCTCATACTTATTGCTTGGATCTCCGTATGTGTAATTACATTAAAAGTTGTTGGTGGATCTCCTGGTTTAGTTGAAAGTAATTCATTTATCGCATATCTACTGATATTTGTAATATCTATAAGAGTGATGAATGAATTAGTAATTTTCTCATCAATATTTACAGCAGGATTGATACTAGGACTACTAGTATTTGCATTCCCACCTCAAAAGATATTCTCTGGATCATCAGGTAAACTCTTTTATGGATTTTTAATTGCAGTATTTGCAATACTTAACAGCTCAAAATTTGCATCTACACTCCTAATACTTCTTCTACCAATAATTGATTTTAGTATTGTTGTGATTAAAAGAATGATTAAAACAAGAGATATAAATATTATTAGAATAATGAGAATTAATGGAAGAGAACATTTCCACCATCATCTATTAGCACTCGGACTAGATCCAAAAACAATATTATTAATAGAAACAAGCATAGCAATAATCATGGCATCTATTGCAGTCTTAACTACTGGAGCAGTTGTATTTTTCATAGTATTAATAATATCATTAGTTATGATAGTTGGAATTTTAGTACTAGGAAACATTGCTAATATACAATTAAAAAAGAAATCTCAAGAGATTGATTCTCAATCTCCAGAGTCTAAATACTCATACTAATAGACTTTTCCTCCTCACTATCATATAATCAAAATGTATGAAAATACTTAAAACTGCCAAAATCATAATTCTCTCTATATTTGTTGTATTAGCAATATCTTTTGCTATATACTTCATACCTTTTAGAGATATATTTGCAAGAATTCCATATATAAACAGTTTGTATAACAATACATCATTAACTGTATCTTCAAAAAATGGTGTTGCAAATGTAAAGATAAATGATAAGGAGTATGGAAAAACACCTCTTGAAATAAAAGATCTAGTACCTGGTGAGTACACAATAACAATGAATAGAATAACTGAAAGTGATTCATTTTATCAAGAAAAGAAACTTTCAATTGATATCTCTAATGATACAGAAGCTATAGTTGATATTGAAATAGGACCAAATGATGTAACTCACGGCTATTATTTATACTATAAACCTGCACCAAAAGTTGGTAATAAAGGATATCTAACTATAAACAGTCATATAGGTGAAGTAGATATATTTCTAGACGAAGATTTTTTGAACAAATCACCAATTAATACACAAATTCTAACTGCAAAAGAATATAAACTAAAGGTTACAAAGACTGGATATGAAACACTAGAAATTCCAATAATCATCAGAGATGGATACAACCTTAACTGTAATATATATTTAATGAGAAAACCAATTAACATAGAAATAGTAAATGAATAGTAAAAATATAAATAAAACTAACAATCCTACTGTATCACTCATAGTGCATGGAGGTGATGATTTAGGATTTATGCTAAGTAAAAACCTTCTTGAACAAGGGGGAAAAGTTATTATTGTAGATACTTTTAATTCTCAAACAAAAAAGAATATCCAGGAATTAAAAAAGTTAGGAAGTGCTGATTTTATTGATATTAAAAAATACAATGAATTATTAAAAAATATTAATAGAATCGATTATGTATTCTATCTTTTAAGAGAGAAGACTAAGAAAGAGAAAGTACTTAATAGTAGTACTTTTTTAGAGGAATCTAATAATCTCAATACAACATTAAAAGCAATAAATAGATTTAACAGTAAAGGATCGTTAATTACATCTTTGGAGTTAAATAAACAATATGGTGCAAAAATAATTAACAGAAATGCTAATATACAACCATATACAGATGATGAATTACAAAAATATTGTGAAGCAATAACTGCTGAACATAGAGATAAAGGAAGATTAAATATTAGAATACTTAGATTAGGGGAACTATTAAATCTTAAAGAAGGAAAAACAGAGAATAAGACACTAGACTTAATACTACAAGAAGTTAAGAGTAGATCTCAAATAACAATATATGGTGAGGGTTTAGATAAACACTATCTAATTGATATAAATGATGCTCTCTATGGAATATTAAAACTTACATTCGATGATGATACTGCAGGAGAAGTAATTACCCTTACAAATAATAATGAGTATTCAACATTAACATTGGCATATAAACTGCTAGAATTGGTACCTGATGTAAAAGATATTATTTTTAGTAAGAAAGTTCAAACAAATAACAGGCTATACGATGAATATATTCCTTTAAATAATGCATCAAATTATGGTTGGATACAGTCAGTTTCAATTGAGGAATCTCTAAAAAAAGAGTGTGATAGCTATGGAATAAATAAAGAGATTGTTACAAAAATTGAAGAACCAGTTGTAGAGAAAGTAAAAGAGATAGAGACTCCTCTAGGTAAAGTTATAAATAAAACTATAAAACCTGTAAAGTTCAATCCAAGGGAGTATATTTCCCAGATAAATAGTAAATTACAAGCATTGTCGTTTTGGCAGATATTAAAGATACTCACACTATCTTTAGTTACAATATATATAACATATACAATAATCTATCCAGTAATACTCATTGTTTATGGATTAGGCTTCAGTTATCTTGAATTGAAAGATATTAGTAAAGATGTTGTAAATAATTATGGTGTACTCGATGATAAACTAGAAAAGGCATCCAATCATATAGATTCAACATCACAGGGGTTAGAAATGCTTAAGTGGGCATTTGATATCACAGGACAGAATTCACTCTATGTAGAGTCATCACAGGCCCTATTTGCTATAGATTATGGACTATCAGGTGCTAAGACAATTGTATCTGGTGTAGCTCCATTACAAAAATACATAACAGAGTTTCAACCTGCATTAACTCTTAATGATACCTTACCAATTACTTCAAAAGAATATAGAGAAGAGCTCCTTGCACTAAGATCAAATAAACAATTAATTGAAAAAGGTGCATATGATTTACAGATAGCATCATCTATGCTTAATAATCTTAAAACTGAGGCATTTCCAGGATTTATGCAAGAACCAATAGCACAAGTAAAGGTTTTAAATGATACATTAGGTAAACAAATAGAACCTGTAAAACAGGCATCAATAATGTTACCAGAAATATTAGGACTAGATGAAAGAATGACATACATAATAGTGCTTCAAAACCCATCAGAAATAAGAAGTACAGGGGGTTGGATATCAAGTTATGTGTTAGTTAGCTTTGAGAATGGCCAAATCAGAGAGTTAAAAGTTGATGATGTATACAACATAGACGGTCAATTACAAGTACAAAAAATATCTATCCCTGCTCCTAATTCCATGAGAAAAGCATTGGGAATAAATGATATGAAATTATCACTTTCTAACTGGAATCCTAATACAAAAACAACATTAAATAATATTGATTATATATTCAAACAACTAGAGACAGGTAGTGATATTGATGGAGTTGTTACTCTTGATACTGAGGTAATAAAGTCATTGTTAAGAATATATGGGGATATTAAAATACCAGGTGAAACTGAAGTTATTAATTCTGAGAACTTTGATTCAAAGCTCTTAGAATTACATAGTAAATTCACACCTGGAGAATCATTAAAAACATCATTCTTAGCTAATTTAATAAATTCACTATTACAAAGAGCAATAGATAATAAAGGAGATGAGGTAATAAAACAGATAGAGAGTATCTCAACACTTTTGAATAATAAATCCATACAGATATATGTAGACAATGAAAATGCTAATACATTTTTAAGTAAAATGAATTGGAATGGAGAATTATCAAAAGAACATTTTAATTCACCTATTGTTGTTGAATGGAACTGGGGTGCAAACAAAGTTAATAGTAAGATTGAAAGATCAGTAAAACTTGATATAGATATAATTTCAGAATCTGAAGTTATATACAATTATACTGTATCTATGAGAAATACTTCTATATCAAATGATTATCCATTTGGAGAATATGTAAACTATCAAAGAGTTATACTACCATTAAATGCCAAGATTATTACATTATCCGGATATAATGATAGTAGATATGATGAATATTTAGAAAATGGAAATAGAGTAATCGGAGGTTGGTTCAATGTACCTATTAAATCTTCAAAAACATTCCAGATTAGATATAAAGTAAAACAAAATACAGATACAGAATTCTCACCAATAGTAACTGATATTGATGAGATTAGGTATTCATTAAAACAATATAAACAACCAGGAATCCTAGATCTCCCTATTGAAATTAAAATTACATATCCTGATACATGGGCAATTCTTGAACAGGGAAACTTTGAAAGATATCTAAATCAACTAAGCCTTACAGACAAAACTAGTACCGATATAATACAAGAATTTATCTGGAGAAAGAAATAACTACTATATTAAAACTTTTTTATCCTTTTTAAGAGACTCATTAATATCAAGTACTTCGTCTATCTGAATCTCTGAATTAAGTGAGTATGACGAGATTTCTTCAACTGTTAAATCAGAATTTATACTCGTTCTACTATTGATTCCAAGTGATGAGACAAAGGTTGCAATATGTCTTGATTTACATTTTGAGCAATTAAAGTGTATAATACTTGATTGATTATTATCTTGTATAATTTTAAGATCTTTAGGACTATACTTAGTACCACATTTATCACAAAATCTAGCAACAGTATTAAGATAAAATTCAATCTTATCTTCTTTATTTTTAAAATCAATAACTTTTTGCATATATAAAATTATATCATAGAATTATTAAATATGAGAGACACGCAAAGTATACTAAAAGCCCTAATAGATAGAGCAAAAACTCGAAACTATCTAACACAAGAAGATATCTTAAGAGAGATACCAACTATCGAAGATGATTTAACTCTCATTGATGAAATATATATAAAACTACAAGAAGAAGGCATTGAGGTTATTGAAAATACTGAAGAAAATATTAGTGGAGGAAGCTCTGAGGAAGAATTAACATTAGAAAAGAAGATAAAGATTCTTAAATCGATAGGTTCAAATATTAATACCGATGCTATTAGATCATATCTCTATGAAATCGGTAAGATACCTCTTTTAACAGCAGATGAGGAAGTAATACTTGCAAAAAGAATAGAGGCAGGAGATCCTGAGGGAACCCAGTTATTAATAACAGCAAACTTAAGATTGGTTGTAAGCATTGCAAAGAAATATGCAAAGAGTGGTTTAGAACTATTAGATTTAATTCAAGAAGGAAATATTGGACTCATGAAAGCAGTTGAAAAATTCGACTATACAAGAGGTTTCAAATTCTCAACATATGCAACATGGTGGATAAGACAAGCAATAACAAGAGCTATTGCTGATCAAGCAAGAACAATTAGAATCCCTGTTCACATGATAGAAACAATAAATAAATACAACAAAGTAGTATCTGTATTAACAGCAAAACTAAGTAGAAGACCTACTGATGAAGAGATCGCTAAAGAGATGGATTTAGAACTAGACAAGGTACTTGAGATCAAAAAGATTTCCCAAAATCCACAATCACTACAAACACCAATTGGAGACGAGAGAGACAGTCAACTACTTGATATAATTCCTGATGATTGGTCACAATCTCCTGAAGAATTTGCAACACTTGAGTATTTAAAAAATCAGATACATGAAATTCTTGATTCTCTACAAGAAAGAGAACAAAGAGTATTAGCATTAAGATTTGGACTTGAAGATGGTGTAACAAGAACACTTGAAGAGGTTGGAAGGGAATTTGGAGTTACAAGAGAGAGAATTAGACAGATTGAAGCTAAAGCATTAAAGAAACTTAAAGAAAAATCATCTCAGAAGAAATTAAATAGTTATATTAGTAACTAATTAGGTTTGATATTTAAAAAAGTATCTGGAGATATTAATAAATTCTCTTTTGTTTTCTTAATCATTTCGTCATATGAATTTCTATCGAATGTATTTCTGATATTAACAATATATGTTGAAGCATTAGGATTTATATTGATTGATGTTTGTTGAAAATATACTGATAGTCCAATCCAAGCAACAACTACAACTAAAAGTAGTACTAATATTGGCATTATTGTTTTATCCATTTCTATTTATTCGTAAAATTTTAAATCCTCAACTCTGTATATAACTATACTTAGACTAACATTTCCACTTTGTGCATTATTCTTGCTTCTAGCAAATGATACTTCTGTAATTACAGGAGCCATAGGCATAGATTCAACCTTCTCCATAAATGATATGAGATTTGACCTTGGTCCACTAATATTTATCTTTACTGCCCAAGGAACTAAAACCGATGTACCTGCTTTATACTCGTCTTCAGGTGAGAAGCCAATTGTTAATAGATCAAAACCACTTTCTTTTGCTATTGCATCAATATTTGACATAAATAGACTGAAATTACCTTGGGTAGGGAAAAGTAACGGCAGATAATCAATATCTTCTCTTAGATACTCATATTCATTTTCAAGCTTTTGTAATGCATTTAATTTATCATCTAGCTGTTGGTTTAATACCTTTTTATCAGATACCTCTTTGTTTATTCTATTTATTGTTAAAACTGTAGGTCGTATTGCACCAAGGAGTAGAATTAATACTACAACAATGGTAATAATTGCAAATGTATAGGTTTTATTTTTATTTCCCTCTAAGATTACAAATATATTTCTTAGAGCTTTAGATTCTGCCATTACTTTTTACTTAATCTAGAATTTATATTAAATGTTATACCTGCTTTATATAGCCCATCACTTGAATCACTTCTATTAATATTAAGTGTAACATTTGAGTATTCAGGATTTTGTTTTAGTGCAAACTCATAATCCTTTATTTTATTCAAATCCAACGATTCTATAGTAATGGTGATTCTATCAGTATTAAATGAGTAACCTTGTAATACTAAACCAGCAGGAACAGCACTTACGGTACTAGCAACAATTTCTGAATTTTTTAACTGATTTGTTGATATTTTACTATAATCAAGGAGTAATCTCTGTATATTTCTGTATTGTACCTCATCAGATCTATATTCCTTATTTGAGAGTATCTCAACTTTATTATTAATCTCTTCTGTTAAATCATTATTCTGTTTATCCAATATGAATCGTGAAAAAAATACTACTAATACAATTATTTCTACAGCAAGTATAATATACCTTCCTGCATTAAATACCCACTTATACATGACAGTCCATGTATCGTCTGGAACACCAATAGGTTCTAATAGATTTATAGATTGCAATATTTTCTTTGACATAGGCAGTATGTTTTAATATTGTTTTAGTATATCACATTTAAAAATAGTGTATAATATCCTATATATGAGAGAGTATATTCAAAAGCAAGAAAAGATATTTATTGGTGTATCTTGGCCATATGCAAATGGCAATTTACATCTAGGTCATTTGGCAGGTCAGAATATTACATGTGATGTATTTGCAAGATATCACAGATTGAAAGGTAACAAGGTTTTAATGGTTTCTGGTAGTGATAGTCATGGTGCACCTGTTATGTTTAAAGCCGAAGAATTAGGTAAACAACCATTAGAATATTCGTTAGAATCACATGAAAACATACTTAATACTTTTAAGAAACTAGATTTAATATATGAAAACTATACAAGAACAACAACAGAAAATCATAAAACTGTTGTTCAAAATATATTTTTAGTACTCAAAGAATTTGGATATTTAGAAGAACAGACATCATTACAGTATTATGATCCTAAAGCAAAAAGATTCTTACCTGATAGATATGTAAGGGGAACATGTCCAAAATGTAGAGCAGAAAATGCAAGAGGAGATGAATGTCCAGAGTGTGGAGAGTATCTTAATCCTGAAGATTTAATAAATCCATATAGTGCAATTTCTGATGCAACACCAATTCTAAAAGAAACAAATCATTTCTACCTAAACCTAAAGAAGAGCTCTAAAGATCTAAAGGTTTGGATAGATGAAAACTCTAATAGATGGAGAACTTGGGTCAGTGAGTTTTCTAAAGGTTGGGTAAAACAAGGTTTAGAACCAAGATGTGTAACAAGAGATCTTTCATATGGTGTTAAAGTGCCAATAGAAGGATGGGAGGATAAAGTAATATATGTATGGCTTGAAGCTGTAGTAGGTTATCTATCTGCAGCTATAGAATGGGCTGATAAATTAGGAACTCCTTCGAAATGGGAAGAATTCTGGAAAGATCCAAAAGCAAAACACTATTATTTTATTGCAGGTGGAAATGTTCCTTTCCATACAATAATATGGCCAGCAGAGATTATTGGTTATAATAAAAAGTACGGAACAGAAATAGAAGATAAGTATAAACTTCCTGGAGAACAATCATCTGCACCATTGGTTCTCCCTTATGATATACCTGCCAACAACCTACTTCTGTACAAAGGAAAGAAAATGTCTAAAGGAGATTCTACAGGTGTAACAATAGATGATCTTGTAAATAACTATAGTCCTGATTTAATCAGGTACTTCTTTGTTAAATATGCTCCTGAAAACCATGATAGAGAATACACATGGAAAGATCTAATAGACGCAAATAACAATGAATTAGTAGCGAACCTTGGCAACTTTATTAACAGAGTATTAACATTTACATATACAAAATTCGATAAAAAAGTACCTAATGGAGAATTAGATACTGAAGTAGAAGAGATCATATTGGATACATTTAAGAAAGTAGGTAATAGTTTAGAGAAAACCAAATTTATAAAATCAATTGAATACATATTAGAACTTGGTAAATTTGCAAATAAATACTTTAATGATCAAGAGCCTTGGGTAACTATCAAAACTGACAGAGTAAAAGCTGAAAATACAATATATAATAGTATTCAGATAGTTAATGCTTTAAGAGTACTAATTAAACCATTTATGCCTAGAGCATCTATTAAATTAGGTGAGATATTAAACGTAAAAGATGAATACGATCCTAATATAGATCTTGTACAAAAAGGTTTTGTATCAGAAGAAAGAGATATGTGGTATTTTGAAGAAATAGAGAGTAACACACAGATAAATGAACCAGAGATACTATTTTCTAAATTAGAATATACGGAAGAATTACAGACATATGATAAACCAGAAGCAAAGAAGATAGATGGAGTAATTGTTGGAGAGATAATTAAGGTTGAGAAACATCCTCATAGTGAAAAATTAAGCGTATATACTGTTAATACTGGAGCTGAGAAATTAGTTGTAATAGCTGGAGACAAGACACTAAACATAGGAGATCTAGTACCATATGTTAAAGTAGGTACAGTACTTCCTGGTAAAAAGAAAATCAAAATAGAAGAGAGGGCAATTGAAGGAATAATATCACATGGAATGTTAGCATCAGAAAAAGAACTTGGTATAGGAAAAAATGACAAACAAGTTCTAAGATTAAATAAAGATTTAATTATTGGTTCTGTATTTGCTAACTAA
>CAZJKB010000008.1:0-5630 GCA_964546485.1 uncultured Candidatus Saccharibacteria bacterium
ATTTATAGTATCATCTTTACTATAGTTATTCTTTAGCATTACTTCTGAGAGTGGATCTTCTATCTCTCTTTGTATTACTCTTCTAAGAGGTCTTGCACCATACTCAGGTTCATATCCTTTATCTACAATATAGTCTATAACCTTATCACTAAATATAACATTTAGGTTTTGTCCTTTAGCTAATGTAGATACTTCATTTAATAGTATCTTAGTTATATCTCTTAATTGTTCTTTTTCAAGTCCTTTAAATACAATAATCTCATCAATTCTATTTAAGAATTCAGGTCTAAATTTTAATTTAAGATCTTCATGTAATTGATTCTTAAGTACATTAAAATCTTTTTCTTTAGATTCTAGTTTCATAAAGTTATTGATTTTCATTGCACCTATATTTGATGTTGCTATTATTATTGTATTTTTGAAATTAATGATTCTACCCTTTGCATCAGATACTCTACCATCATCAAGTATTTGAAGGAGTATATTAAATACATCTTCATGTGCTTTCTCTATCTCATCAAGAAGTATTATGCTGTATGGCTTTCTTCTTACTTGTTCTGTTAATTGTCCTCCTTCTTCATATCCTACATATCCTGGAGGAGATCCTATTAATCTTGATACATTGAATTTTTCCATGTACTCAGACATATCAAGTCTAATTACTGCATCCGTATCACCAAACATATATTGGGCTAGCGTTTTTGCAAGTTCCGTTTTTCCTACACCTGTTGGACCTAAAAACATAAACGAAGCGATTGGTCTGTTAGGATTTTTAAGTCCTACACTACTTCTTCTAATAGCTTTTGATACTGCTGATACCGCTTCTTCTTGTCCTATTATTCTTTCATGCAGTGTTTTTTCCATATTAAGTAGCTTTTCTTTCTCTTCTTGTTCTAACTCCTTAATTGGAATTCCTGTTGTTTTTGATATTACAGTTGCGATGTGTGAATGATCTACCTCAGGACTTCCAGTTCCTCTTGTTTTATTCCATGCTTCTTCAAGTGGTAGTAGCTCTTTTTTGAGTCTCTCTATCTCCATTTTAATTTCTGCACTCTTTGCATGATCTCCACTTCTTGATAGTGATTCTCTTTCTTTTTCTAATTGTTGAATTTTAGTTTTTAATTCTCTTAAATCTTCAGGTTCTGAAGTAGTTTGTAGTCTTACCATACTTGCTGCTTCATCTATTAGATCTATCGCTTTATCAGGTAGGAATCTATCTTGGATATATCTTTCAGATAGTTTTGCTGCGGATTCTATTGCATTACTTGATATTTTTACCCTATGATGAGCCTCATATTTATCTCTTAGCCCATTAAGTATCTCTATGGTTTGTTGTACTGTTGGTTCATTTACTAAAACAGGTTGAAATCTTCTTTCAAGTGCAGCATCTTTTTCAATATATTTCTTATATTCATTTAATGTTGTAGCACCAATTATTTGTAATTCTCCTCTAGCTAATGCTGGTTTTAACATATTTGATAGGTCCATTTGTCCTTCTTGTGCACCAGAGCCAACTATTGTATGTAATTCATCAATGAACAATATTACTTCTCTACCACTTTTCTCAAGTTCTGTTATCACTCCTTTTATTCTTTCCTCAAAATCCCCTCTATGTTTTGATCCTGCTACTAAGCTACCTAGATCTAATTCTTTTACTTTTTTATCCATTAATACTTCTGGGACATTCCCAATACTCATTCTATATGCAAGTCCTTCTGCTATTGCTGTTTTACCAACACCTGGTTCTCCTATTAGTACAGGATTATTCTTTTTTCTTCTAGATAATATTTGTATTACTCTTGTTATCTCATCATTCCTCCCTATTACAGGATCTATTTTTCCTTCATTTGCTAGTTTAGTTAAATCTCTTGAGAATTTATCTAAATTAGGAGTATCTGATTTCTCTTTGACTCTTTCTCCATGTTCATCTCCTTCTCCTACTACTTTAACAACGGCCTGTCTTAATTGAGTGTTTGATATCCCATATTTTTTAAATATTTGCGATGCTAATCCTTCACCTTCATTTACAAGTCCTAAAAGAATATGTTCACCTCCAATATATGTATGACCTAGTTCTTGAGAATATTGAAATGATAGTTGTAAAACATGCTTTACTCTAGGTGATATACTTGGTGTTGATATTTCCTGCTCCTTTACAGGTATTTCTTCAAGTATATGATTTGTTAATATCTCTTTATCAATACTTAATTCCTTTAATATTTTTTGAACAACTGTATCAGTATTTACTATACTAAATAGTATGTGTTCTGTATCAATGATATTGTTACCTTTGTCTACAGCAAGCTGTGCAGCACTCTGTATAGAGTCTTTCACTCTTTGCGAAAAATACTGTGTTATATCTATATATTCATTATTCATATTTTTATTTTATACCATGAATATATTTTTAGCAATATCTTGTAGTGAGTGCTAATTACTTAATGTGTAATCAACAATCTTTTCTTTAGCATTAAGTACAAAAGTATTCTCTAATTGTGCAACATTAACATTTTTTTGAGGATTACTTAATACTTTAGATATTGTTCTGTGGAGTTTTTCACATGTTAATTCTCCTTCAGGAAGTATTGTTGATAATCCTGCATCTTCTAATATTTTTGCATTTAGATATTGTTCATTATGTGTAACCCATGGGATTGGTATTAATATTGATTCTTTCTTTAATACTCCTAATTCATATACAGTATTTGCTCCTGCTCTACCAATAACTAAGTCGGTATGTTTAAATACATATCCAATCTCATCAGTATTTACATATTTAGTTACATAGAATCTCTTTCTTAATTTATCTGGTAGTTTGTTCCATTCTTTGCATAATATTTCATAATCTTTTGTTACCTGATTATCTCCTGTTTGAAGAATTATTTGGTACTCTTCTAATGCATATTTAAGCATTTGAGACACAACACAGTTTATTTTATGTGAGCCTAGACTTCCTCCAGTAATATATACTATTTTTTTATTATCTTTTTTCATTTCATTTATATATTTTGATAATGGAGTATTACTATTTTCATTAAATATTGCTTCTCGAATTATGTTTCCAGTATGAACTGTTTTTTCTTTAGGAAGATATTGTACAGATGAAGGGAATGTAATATATATCTGTTTTGCAAATCTACTTACAAATTTATTTGATAGTCCAACAGCTGCTGTTTGTTCATGAAGATATATAGGGATTTTGAAAATATAACCTGCAATCGCAATAGGAACTCCTAAATATCCACCTGTACAAAATATAAAGTCTGGTTTGTATTCCTTAGTAACTCTTATTGCATCAAATATACCTATTATACTTCTGAAAAGTAGTTTAATTGTTGATAATTCAAATGTTCTTTGTAGTTTCCCTGCTCTTATCTTTTTAAAGGGAATGTCTAGTTCTTTCATCACTTTTTCTTCTAGGCTCTCTTTATTCTTTTCTCCTACCATGCCTAGATCTGATCCGACATAAAGTATCTGTTCTTTAACATTACTATATCTTCTTTCTAATTCTTCTATATATCCATGTGCTACAGATATATGCCCTCCACTTCCTCCTCCAGTTATCATTATTCTTTTATCTAGTGTTCCTTTGTTCATCTGTATATTTTGATACATTTAATATTAATCCGATACCAATAAACAATGATATCATACTTGAACCTCCATATGATATAAATGGGAGAGTTATTCCTGTTAGTGGCAATAGCCCAATGTTTACCGCTATATTAAATAGGCTTTGGAAAACTATCCAAGATACTAAACCCATTACTAAATATTTACCACCTAGATCAGCTATTCTATTTGCAATACCTATACCTCTCCAGAGAAAAAAGAGTATGGAAAGGATTAGTACAATACCTCCAATATACCCAAATTCCTCAAGATATACTGCAACTATAGAGTCTGTAAATGCTGTATTTTCTGGTAGATAACCAAACCTTTGCCTTGATTGACCAAATCCCTTTCCCCATAGTCCTCCAGATCCAACACCTACCAATGTTTGATACATCTGATGTCCATCTCCATTTATATCTTTTACGGTTCCTGTGGTAAGTATTTCTGTCCATATATTTAATCTATCTACCCTATATGATGCAAAAGAACTAACTATTAATAGTGCAATTATTCCCACTAACCCAATCTTTATAATATTAAAATAATGTTCTTTTGAATGATCAGATATAAAATAGAAGATGAATGCTATTACAATAAATATCATAGCTGATCCAAAATCAGGTTGAAGAAGTATTGGTATTATCATTATGACAGCAATAACTATATATATAAATTTCTTTCTTCCTAACTCTTCTTTTCTTTTTTCACTTCCCCAATAGAATGCAGAGAAAGCGATAAAAATTGGTTTTAGAAACTCTGTTGGTTGTATTGAAAATATACTTCCTGCTTCTATCCAACCCTTTGCCCCATTTATTGCCCTTGATGCTATCAAGGTAAATATAAGTAATACTACAAGAATTATGAGACCAAGCGGAGATAATTTAATTAAATATTTATAATTAAAGATATATACAATTAGTGCAACTATACCTCCAATTATTAACCAACCTAGTTGTTGATATACAAAATAGTATTGATTATTAAATATCTCAAGGGCCTTAAATATACTTGCATCAAATACCATTGCAAGTCCAAAAACAGAGATTAGTATAATGTATAGAAGGATACCAATATCTGGTTTGTGGGATTGTATTTTCTTCTCTCCTTTTATATTTTTATTATTCATTCTCGACATCATATATATATTAATATACTATATACATATGGAGAGGGAAAGGATAAATCTAACTATTATTATTGGTGGTCCAGGTGCATCAGGTAGTTCTACTATTTCAAAGATGATAGCCAATTATTTCAAACTAAATCGTGTTTATGGTGGACAGATAATGAGGGATTTAGCAAAAGAGTATGGATATACAGATTTTAATGAATTCCTTAAATATGTAGATAGTGTCAGAGATTCTGAAATGATAGATGAAAAAATAGATAACAGACTTTTAAGTTACTATAATAAAGGAAATATAGTTATAGAAAGTAAAAGCTTTGCAGGATATGCAACTAAAAATAATCTTATATGTACTGCTAAGATTTGGTTAACAGCCGATATTGATACCAGAGTACGAAGAGAACTATCAAAACAAGAATTAGATATTAATTTACCCTATACAGATTCTGAATATATTGCTATAAAACACAGTTTAGAGGAGAGATATAGAATAGATAAGGAAAGATATATGAAAGTATATGGTATAGATTATGATAACCCCAATAAATATAATGATATTGTAATGGATACTTCTCATTTAAATGAGATAGATACATTTAATTTATTATTAAAACATTTAATGGATATTATAAATAATAATGGAAGTAATAATACTAATTTAAATAATAATAATCCTGTTCAAACAAATACTACTGTTCCTAAAAATACTGGAGAACAATATGAAGTTAAGGTAGAAACTAATCCTGAAGATTTAGATCTTAAATGGGATCGATGGAGATGTTTAGTATGTAATTATCTATATGAAGGAGTTAAGAAAATGGTAAGTAGGAAATGTCCTAGATGTGGTAATGAAGATCCTACAAAGTTTGTTGAAGTTGATTAATCTTGA
>CAZJKB010000008.1:5730-16978 GCA_964546485.1 uncultured Candidatus Saccharibacteria bacterium
TTAAAAACTAATCCAGCACATAATTCAGAATTGTGAAGGAAAACAAATTTAGTTTCTTCACCTTTAAATAGATTGCTAAGTTCTTTTTGAGTTATCTCACTTAATTCTTTATTAAGAAGTTTAAATTCATTAATATTATTTATTGATTCTAATACTATATCTCTTGGGGGCATTCTTTTAATATTATAAATTATTCTGGGGCAATAATTATATGTGCCGAGAGAGGGAATCGAACCCTCACTCCCTTTCGAGAAACGGATTTTAAGTCCGTCGCGTCTGCCTGTTCCGCCATCTCGGCTTAATAATATTCCTTATTTTACTATTAAGAAGGAATATATACAAGATATATCTTTGTTAAATTGGAGGTGACGGCGGGACTCGAACCCGCGCATAAAAGTTTTGCAGACTTCTGCCTTACCAACTTGGCTACGTCACCAACTTAAACTATATACTTAGTACATCTTTAATTGTAGTTATTTCTAATATTGAATTAGTCTTTTTATTCCTAATACAACTTCCCGATATTATAGCAACTCTATCATTAAGTTTTAAGTATCCTTCTTCATATACTTTCTCAGCTACATGTGAAATGAGTGTATCTCTATCTTGATCTAAATTATCGATTTTAATACCAAATACTCCTCTAAATACATTATATTGTCTTAATTGTTTCATATCTGTTGTTATATTCCATATAGGTACTCTTAGTCTATGTCTTGATATACTCTCTATTGTTTTTCCTGTTCTTGATATAACGATGACCCCTTTGAGTTTAAGACTGTCTACATATTGATTTACAGTTTGGCATAGAGTATCTGTTTCTTCACTTGCTCTTGTTCTTCCAACTGCATTTGTACATTTAACTGCTGGTTCTATTTCATTTGCAATTGTATTCATTGTTTGAACTGCTTGTATTGGGAATCTCCCTGTTGATGTCTCAGCTGAAAGCATTACTGCATCTGTTCCATCAATAACAGCATTTGCTACATCACTAACTTCTGCTCTCGTTGGTCTATGATTATCTCTCATACTCTCTAACATCTGTGTTGCTACTATTGCAAGTTTACCTGCATTTCTACATTTTTGTATCATCATCTTTTGTATTAATGGTACTTTTTCAAGTGGTAATTCAACACCCATATCCCCTCTTGCAATCATAATACCATCTACAACTTCAAGTATTTCATCAAACTTCTCGACACCCTCCCAATCTTCTATCTTTGCTATTAATTTGGTATCACTATTTCCCATTTCTCTTTTAATTGCTAATGCATCTTCTTTATTTCTAATGAATGATCCTGCAATATAGTCTACATTTGTGCTCACTCCATATTTAATATCTTTTCTGTCTTTTTCTGTTAATTCAGGGAAATCTAAATGAACATTTGGTACATTTACAGTTTTTCTTTTCTTTAACACATTTCCTTCTTCAACTACACAGTGTACTTCTTTAGCTTTAATCTGTTTTACAACTAGAATTATATTTCCATCATCGATTAGTATTCTATTTTTTTGTCTTACATATTTATATAGATTTGGATATGTTGTTTGTATAGTATTTGGCATGTTAACAATGTCTTTTGACTCTGGAATGAGAATTAGTTCTTCTCCTTTTTTTAACATTCTTTCATCTTCAAATCCTGTTACTCTAATTTTATGACCCATAAGATCGAGAAGAATTGCAGTTTCATTAGATATATTTCTTATTCTATCAGCTACATAACCTAGCTCCTCAGCATCAGCAAAAGATGCATTTATTCTTGCTAAATTCATTCCATTTGCAATTAATTTTTCAAGTACTTTTTCATCCCATGATGCAGGACCTATTGTACATACTATTTTTGTAAGTGAGTGTTTTGTCATATCTTATCTTATTGAAAAATGTTATTATCATTGATAGTATAGTTAATATTAGGATTATTAGCAAATATATTATGAAAAAATTTATATATAATTATTTAATTATTGTATTAGCAATAAATTCTGTGGCATTATCATTTGATGGAATTACACTCCCTAAGGATATCATCTATTGGTTTATTACAATGACTGCATTTGCTGTTGCCGTTTTAATGCATAAACCTTTGTTGAAATTTTTAACAGTTAAGATTAATTTCCTTACATATTTAGTAGCTTCTACAATACTTTTATTTGGAGTTATGGTTGGATTATCTTATATAATGCCTGAATATTATATCAGTGCTACTACTATCGATGGTTTAACATTTGGTGTATTAACAATTGAAAGATTTACAATGAATACATACATATCTGTTGCCTTTGCTAGCTTTATATCTGTATTGCTTGTTGTAATATTAGATAGCTTGAATAAAGGGAGTGAATAGTTAATTAAAAATAGTGTATAATATATTATGGAAACTTATATTTATATCGCACAAATAGTTGTATCAGTTTTGATAGTTGTGTTTATTTTATTACAAAATAGAGCTGAAGGACTTGGTTCTATGTTTGGAGGTGGAGGAGAAGTATTTAGAACAAAAAGAGGTTTAGAAAAATTTTTATACTATGGAACTATTGTTTTAATAGTTATATTTATTATTCTCTCTTTTGTTTTAGCTAAACTTTAGTTTTAGTATTCTGATGAATATTAGAGATATTATCTGGAATTATCCTGACTATTTTAATAGAGTATTGAGGTTTTTAGCACCTATTAGTTATCTACTTATTCTCATCCCTATCTTCTCTTTAATCATATTTTTCTTCACTCTTTATCTTAAGGATATAACAGTTATTGATACTCAGAATACAATAAAAGAAGGGACTGTTGGTTATGTTAGTTCTATTAACCTATTATTAAATCCTGTTACTCAAGCTGATAGAGATATTAGAAAACTCACTAATGTTAATTTTATTAATATTGATTCTAAAGGTGAATTATCATCATCATCTCTTGTTAAATCTTGGAAAGCATCTAATGATTTTAAGAAATATACTGTTACATTAAGAGAGGATATATATTGGCATGATGGAGAGAATGTAGATATTGAAGATGTTAACACTACAGTAGTTAAAAGTTATGAAATGTATAGAAATGGGTATAGTGATAGTATTGGATCATACTTTGAAGGTGTTACATTTAGTATAGATAGTAAGTATGAGGGTAGTTTTGTTCTAAATAGGAGAGATCCTCTTTTTCTTCAAAATTTAAATATCTATATAATTCCTTCACATATATTTAAGGATTATAATGTACAATCACTAGTTGACTATAATTATACTTGGAGGTTTGTTGGTAATGGACCATATATTCTTAAGAAGGTAGAGAATAATACATATTATTTTGATAAAAATAGTAAATATCTATTAGGTACACCAAAGATAGATAATTATGAATATCACCTATTCCCTACTATTGCTGAATTAGAAATCGCATATAGAAATGGTGGTATTAATACTATTTCAAATGTATCAACAAATGATATCTCCTTTATATCAGAGTATAAAAATACTAAGAAGATAGATATTGATGTAAAGAATAGACAGAGAATTCTTTTTATTAATTCTAGAGTTGAAAGATTGAGTAATATAGAGCTAAGAAATACCTTATCATATTTATTAGATAGAGAGATGATTTTAAATATATCTAAGATTGATGGAAAAGTAGATGTATCATTTATTTCAAGTGATAGTTGGGCATATGATAAAGATATTGATCATATAAACTATAATAAAGAAAAAGGTGAAAAGATACTTGAAACTTTAGGTTATGTTAAAGATGGAGTATTTTATGTAAATAAAGAAGGAAAGATACTTTCTCTAACATTATCTTTTATTGAGAATGAAAGAAATCTATCTATTGCAAATGCAATAAAGAGTGCTTATGAACAGGTTGGTATCTTGATTGAATTGAAAGGATTTACATTTGAACAGATGAATAAAGAGATTTTAGCTACTCGTTCATATGAATTAATTATGTATGAAGTTGAGAAAACAATGGACCCTGATCAATATGATTTATGGCATTCATCTAGAATTGATTATCCAAATCTTAATCTTTCTGGGTATAAGAATGATAGAGCTGATTTATTCCTAGAGAGAGGAAGAAGTGATGCAAGTCTTAGTGCTAGGAAAGAATCGTATTCATTATTGCAAAGATTATTTGCATTAGAAACACCAGCTATTGGATTATTTAGACAATCATTTATATTTGTTATTCCATCAACTCTTGATATTAAGGATACTAGCTCAATATATTATCCTGAGGATAGGTATATTAATATTCATAATTGGAGTTTTAATAATTAAGCTAGGATGGTGAAACTGGCAGACACGCTACGTTCAGGTCGTAGTCTCCTTAAATAAGAGGTGGGGGTTCAAATCCCCCTCCTAGCATTTAATCTTTTTTAGTAGATGTTAGACTTACTTTTACTTTATCTAATATGTTCTTTTTCTTCTTTTTGACTTCTTGGCCTTTTTCATTATCTGGATCGTGTTCTTTAAAATCGTTTAGAAACTCCTCTTTAGATACCACAACTTCAGTTTCAATAGGTGTTTCTTGTACTTCCTGAGTTACTGTTGCTTTTTCTTCTACTTTTGTCTCTGATTTATTCTCTTCTTCTTGTTTTGGTTGATCAACTATCTCTTCCTGTTTCTGAGATTGTAATAGTGCCATTTTCTCTCTTATAGTTAGGGGTTTTATTTCTTCCTTAGTCTCCTTCTTACTATTTTTATCTTTCTCATCAACATTCTTTTTCTCAAGGAAGTTTTGGAATATATTTTCTAATTTTTGATGCTTCTTTCTATTTACTAAAAAGCTTACTATTGAAGATATACCAAGTCCAAGTATGAATGTTGAAGCAATTAATATTATTAAATCTGTATTGGATTTCAATGTATCTATAATATTTTGATCTATACTATCCTTGAATGTAAAGAATATCTTTGGACTTACATTTGTATTAATATTATTATTATCAGATTTGTATTCAAATACTAGTGGTTCTGAATACTGACTTGCTATTCCATTTTTTGTTGTATATGCAATAGTTGTATATATTCCATGTATGAATTCTCCTGTGATATCTTTTGACCATACACCATCTGTTTCTACTGTTGTAGACTCTCTATAACTCTTTGTTCCAGATGATACAAATATATTTACTGTTGATCCTGCTAAAGCAGTTCCTTTTAGTGATATTTTATTTGAACTCACTGTTTCTGGTACTTGAAGTATTGGAGGTCTTGGTATTACTGTAATAGATTTTTCAAGTGTTTGTTCCGTTCCTTCTGTATCAGTAAATCTGAATGTTAATATATGTTTTCCTATGCCAAGAGATGGTAATGTGTATGGACTTTTAACCGTTTTATATCCTTGACCATCAATTTCTAGTTTAACTCCTTTTTTTGCTGGATCTGCAAATGTAATTACATGATTAGGATTATCTGTTGTTAATGGAATTGTTAATGCAAGTTGGGCTTCAAGTTTTTTAATTCTCTCATTCTCAATATTAACTAATACATTATCAATATCAGCTTGTGTTGTTTGTGCATATAATGGGCTAATTGACAGTGCAATGAATAGAATTGAGAGTGTAGTAACTATTAGTTTTTTCATTTTTTGTGGGCATTTTATTTTATATACTTTCTTATTGTATCTTTTTGTGAGTCATCTGCCAACTGTATTATGTTATTATCATTCATAATAATATAGATAATATCTGTAGATATTATTCTATTTTGGTAGATATATACCTTCACTATCACAGAGCCAATATCTTTGATGTATTGTATATTATATGGAAGGAAACTTCCAAGATTATATCCTACTAGTTTATTATCTATGATTTCAAATTTTTGTGGTATTAGGCTATTTGTTCCTATGATAATATCAGTATTAGTTTTTAATAATTCCTTGGTATATTCAATTTGATAATCTACTAATTCATTTTTTTCCTCATACCCCCAGCTCATATCAAGGATATTAATAGTATTGTTGTTGCCTGATAGTGTATTTTTAATATCTTCTATTTTTGCTGTATGATTCCCTGCTTTTTTATCTGTCAATGTGTAACTAAATGGATATATATAGCTATATCCATAGAAAGATATATTATTTGAGTTTATATTAATGGTTTGAGTTATATTTTTATCATTGGTATTTTCTCCTCCACCAAAATATTTGATATCAGAAGATTTATATTTATTTAATGTCTTTATGAAGGCTCCTTCCCCTTGATCAAGTATATGATTTCCATTTATACCTATTACCTTAATATTTAATTCATTGAATATCTCTTTATTAATCAGTGAAGGTACTGCACAGAGATTTTTACTTATATCACTTTGTATACAGTTTTCTGTATATGATATCTCATTATTAATATGCACAATATCAGTTTGGGATAGTGTATTTGAAATTCCTATTAGTATTTCTTTAATATTTTTATTATTTGTGACTCTATATAGTTCTCCTGCTCCTATTGAGCTTGAACCAGTGAGTATTATGGAAGTTAAATTATTTCTATCTATATTTATATCAATATATTTTTGTAGCATATATTCAGATATATTCTTAATGCCGTTCTTATCCCCTTTTATCCAATACATATCTTGAAGTGGATATTTATTATGATTGTATTCTTTTGATAATGGAGATTGAAAATCTATATCTATAACTGAATAGTTGATATTTAATTCATTTATTGGAATTATTGCTATACTGTTATTATCTTCTTTGACTAATTTCTCAATCTCGTTACTGTTTAATATCTGTTGTCCTACTCCTATATCAAATCTAGATTTTAAAAATATGTCTGTCTCATTATTCCAATATACCTTATATCCATTATATTTTTGAGTATTTAGTATTGTTAATATATTCTCTGATGATATGTTTTCTAAGATACCATCATATTTTTGTACAAGGACATAAGTATTTGTAAATGATTTTGTGTAATCATTAGGATCTTTTATATTTCTAGCAATTGTTATATTACAATCCTTATCATCTATTTTGTAATTATTGTTGCTACTATATTCTTCAACTATTTCTTTGATTTTATCATTAATATTACCTATATAGCATATATTACTTTTCTCTGTGTTTTGCTGGGTATTATTACTATTTTTTAATGGAAGGTATTTAATAACTAGGAGAGAGATTATTAAAAAGATTGTAATATATACTATTAATGATAGTGTATATTTTCTACTAGATTTTTCACTAAGTGAATTATTAATTGCCATTATATTAAATCAGTAAATAGAACACCTATTAAATGGTCATATTCGTGTAAAAATATTCTTGCATCCCAACCTGTTAATTTTTCTTTATGTTTTTTACCAAATCTATCTAAATATTTAATCTTTATCTTTTTGGGTCTGATTACCTTACCTGTTTGTCCTGGGATACTTAAACACCCTTCTAGGCCCTTTGCACAGGCATCACCAATTAACTCATACTCTGGATTGATATATACTTTATATCCATCATCATCAACATCTTTAAGAATAAATACATTGATTGGTTCACCTACCTGTATAGCAGCAAGACCTGCTGTTATCCATCCAGGTGCAAGTTTTGCATTTTCTGCAGTATATATCAAATCATCAAGAAATTCCTGAAATTTATCAGTATTTATATCCTCAATATTTACAGATTTAGATATCTGTCTTAAAAATTTCTCGTTATCATCTACTGTTATAATCTTTAACATTTTCATGTTTCAATTATATCAGAAAAGACTATTTATGTTACCTCTTTTCTCTTAACTTTTTCATTACATATATAACTATGATAATGAAGAGTATTATGAAAGGAAATGTAATTAATACTGTTGATAGATTGAATTCTTTATCACTTTCTCCTTTGTTTGAATCTTTATCTGTATAACTTGGATTGTCAGTATTATTGTTTTCTTCTATCTTTTCTTGCATTGAAAAGGAGCTTGTATATTCTCCTTGTATATTTTCACTTTCTTTTATCTGATTTACTATAATGCTGAAATCATATTTATTTAATGCAAGAAGATCTGTAATACTTACACAATATTTTATTCCATCTGTAGATTCACCTAGTATTTTCTCTTCTTTCACCACTCCATTTTCAAGTAGTTTTACAAATGAATCTGCTTGAATATTTTGTTCCCAACATATTTGAGCTGATCTATTATCAATTTGTTTAAACAACACATTGTTAATGTATGCTGTAACTATACATTTATCTTGGTTAGGATTTTCATTACATGTTTGAGTTGTATTATTTGTAGTACTTCCACCATTATTATTTGTATTGTTATTTGTTGGTTCTTCTTCCTCCTCATTTACATCTTGTATTCCAAGAACAGTTATTTGTTCTGAAGTATCTGAGAGATTAGGGTTATATATATCTTCTACCATTACTGTGTATACACCAGGTTGATCAAATGTTATTGGTTCTGATATTGGTTGTGTTTCTTGATTTATACTTACAGTTTTGTGAACAACTGTTGTGTATGGATTTGATACAATCTCTACATTGCCAACATAGTAGCTGTCGAGTTCTTCCTGTTCATTTAATGGTGTAATTGTTAAGTTTACAGGTTGATTTATATATACTGTATTTGTTGTTGTTGATAGATCTAATCTCAATGTTGAATAGCTCATAAATCCGTTATCAGTATATCCTGATACTTCCCAATACTCTTGACTATTCAATTCTATAACACTGATGCCTTCGTTAGCTACTGTTACTACATATTTATCATCGCATGTATGATTTATTTCCGATATTGTCTGTGCATCAGGACATATGAGTAGTTTATCTTGTCCTGCATACTTAGGAACATAGATTGTAGGTGCAGTTAATATACCTGCTGCAGTATCTAAATCCATCACCAATACTTTGCTCTTTTGTGGTATTGAAGATACTCTAACACTTTCCCAATTTCTATCAGCTTGCATATCTACATTAAATAGTGCAATGGGTTTGTTATCTAGATTTAATCTTGCTTCTATTGATGCTCTATCAGGATCGGTAAGTGCTACATAATCTTTATTCAAACTATCTCCATTATCTACTCTCAATACATCAACTTGATTATCTAAATTGAAAATTCTTGTACCTGCAGGTTTTGTAAGTATTCTATGATTAGAAGAGTCTACAATTGATAGTATGTAGTTTAAAGGATTTCTTTCTAGACCCATTGGGTGATAGAACTGATCAAGTCCACTTCCATATTCTCCATAGATTGACATATAGTTTCCATTTGAATCAATGTATCTCACTACATTGTTATCTCTATCTGATACATATATATTCCCTGCATCATCCATTTCCATATCATTGATATATCTAAAATCTTGGAAATTTTCACCTGCAGTTGCTATTGTTTCAAGGTATGTTCCACTCGTCAAAAACTTCTGAATCCTTGCTATCTCTGTCTCTGTTTCGTATACCCCTCCATCATTTACATCTGCAACATATAATGTATCATGCTCGTCTATCATGACTGCAGTTGGTGCAACAAACTGACCATTTCCTGTTCCTCTTGTTCCAATTGTTGCTATGAAGTTATATGATCCATCAAATACCTGTACCCGACTATTACCATAATCAGCAACATATACATTTCCACTAGAATCAAATGCAATTCCTCTTGCTTGTATAAACTCTCCATTACCACTTCCCTCTGTTCCTCCTATTGCATCTAAACTTGTTCCATTTATATCAAATACATCTACACCATTTGCATGTGAAATATATACTTTATCAAATTCATCAATCATTATGTAGTATGCAGAGTATGGGAGCGTATCAGGTTCAATTATTGTTTCAATATATGTACCTGAGTTTGTGAATTTCTGTACTCTTGCACTAAATGCTCCATCTTCAAGAACATACATATTTCCTTCTGAATCATATGCAATATCCATAGGATTAAATAATTGTCCATCAATCTTTTTACCATTTCCAATCATTGATTGATATATACCACTAGAATTGAACTTCTTAATTGCATTCTGTCCCCAATCTGTTACATATATGTTATTTGCACTATCAATTCCTATATATTGAGGTAGATTTAGTTGATTCATTAAAGATCCTTCTTCACCAAATCTAGATTGAAATTCTAAATTAGAATTTAATATATATATTTTTTGAGAATTTTGTGATGTAACTATCACCCTATTATTTCCATCTATTTTTACATCCTTAGGAAATAGTAATTGGTTTTCATCAAAACCTTCAGAACCAAATGATGTTATGTAGTTAAATGTCTTACTAAATTTCTGAACTCTATGATTATCAGAATCAACTACATATATATTTCCTGTACTATCTGTTGTTATTCCAAATGGTGAATTAAATTGTCCATTACCTGTTCCGTTTGTTCCAAATTTCCCTATATATGTTCCATTTTTACTAAATACCTGTACTCTATTATTTCCTGTATCGGTAATGATAATTCTATTTTGATTACTATCATAGTGAATACCTTTTATGTAACTAATTTGTCCATCATTACTACCACATTCACCCCATCTACTTACAAATGAACCTGAAGGAGAGTATTTATATATATAACAGTCTCCTCCTACATATATGTAACCATTGTTATCTATTGTTAATTCAGAAATAGGGCCATTGAAATCACCAATATTATTTCCTCTTTTACCAAAACTATCTATTAAATCTCCTTGATCATCAAATACTAAAACTTTTGAATTCATATAATCTACTACATACTGATTGCCATTATCATCTATTTCAATACCATATGGTATTCCCATATCCATATAACTTGATGGCATTATTGCTGCATTTACATTTCTAGTTAGTGCTAATACTATAATAGATGATATAGTTAGTATTATTGAAAAAAGTATTATTTTTATATGAGATTTCACTGCTTAAACATTAATAATTTACATATATGTATACATAAATTATTAGCATAATATTGAGGATATTACAATTAACTTATATTAATATATACATATCTAATCTACACTCATCTAGACCCTATAGTGTATAATATATCCAAGTTTTAATATAAATAATACTGTAATGAATAAAGGTGTTAATGCATTCTTGACAACAATGCTTTTTGCATCGGTTTTAGGAGGTTCAAACCCAAGTGCAAAAGAAAATAGTAGATTACTAAGTGATTCAACAATATGTTCTGAACCAGATTTGGGATATACATACAGGCTATCTGTATTTCATACGTTAGCCTCAGATTCTACTAAAAATTTAATTTATTATAATCCTGAGGCATTTGAAGAATATAT
This sequence comes from uncultured Candidatus Saccharibacteria bacterium, assembly GCA_964546485.1. Taxonomy (GTDB): domain Bacteria; phylum Patescibacteriota; class Dojkabacteria; order SC72; family SC72; genus CAZJKB01. The sequence continues at coordinate 16,963 of CAZJKB010000008.1, forward strand.
AGCTTCTCTCCCTGTT
>CAZJKB010000009.1:0-15980 GCA_964546485.1 uncultured Candidatus Saccharibacteria bacterium
GCGGCTCCTGTCAGTGTGGATTCCGCTGTGAGAAAAAAATAAAAAAGCTGTAATATTCAAATACTATGAAAAAAGTAAAAGATCCTGTAGCTGAGACTATTGATACATATAATGTTGTTGCGGAAGATTATAAGAAGCGTTATATCGTATCCAACGACAAAAACATCATGCAACCTGCTCTAGATGAGTTTCTGTCATATTTACCTGAGGCAGCAAATGTTTTAGACATAGGCTCTGGTGCTGGTTTTGATGCTAAATATTTGGATGAGAAAGGTTGTAAGGTAACAAGCATTGATTTATCCGAGAAATTTATTGAAATCGCTAAAAGCGTTGCTCCTAATGTTGAGTTTCTCAGAATGGATGTTAGAAAGCTCAAATTTTCTCCAAAGTTGTTTGATGGTATTTGGGCTTCAGCTTCTTTACTTCATTTACCCAAAAACGAAATTCTTCCTGTTCTAAAACGAATTAATGAATTACTTAAAAACGAAGGATACTTCTATGTTGCAATGAAACAGGGCGTTGGGGAAAAATTTGTAGTAAATACAGGTGACGGTAATTTAGCAAATGCCCGTCGTTTTTTTGCATATTATACTAAAGAAGAGTTTGAAAACTTGCTTAATCAATCAGGTTTTAACGTTGTTCGCTATACAAGTTCACAAAACAGAGAGAATATTTGGATGAATTTTTACTGTGCAAAACAATCGCAGAAAAATGGTTTTCTAACTCAGTAGTACGTAGTTAACTTATTTGGTTAGCTAAAACCCAAGTATATTTACGGATACATAACTTTCCAGAAAAAGTTCGACTATACGGACTTTCCTTGGGTTGATATGGGTATAATGGCGGAGAGGGAGGGATTCGAACCCTCGGTAGGCATACACCTACGACGGTTTTCAAGACCGTTCCATTCGACCACTCTGGCACCTCTCCTAAACTTGGATATTTTATCAAAAATATCTTAAATAACCAAATATCTATTTACTAAATACTTTTCTAATTACTTCCTCAAGAGACATCTCATTAATATCTAAATCATCAACATCAAAACTACTTAGTATTTTAGACGATATATTTGCAACATCAGATCTATCAACAGATATTGTAATTTTATGTGGTGAAAAAGAAACTACTTCTCCTAGATTAATAACATCTTTCTTACTTAATCTATTATTAGATACAAAAGAGATATTCTTTTTATTTACATATTTCTTTACTAAAGAGTCTAAATCACCATCAAACACTAATCTCCCCTCATCTACTATTAGTACTCTTTTACATAATTCTTTTACATCATCCATATAGTGAGAGGTTAATATAACTGTTGTATTATATTTCTCATTATATTCTTTAAAGAATGTATGAAGTTTTTTTTGCATTACTACATCTAAACCAATAGTAGGTTCATCTAGAAATAGAACCTCAGGGTTGTGTAAAAGAGAAGACATTAATTCACATCTCATTCTTTGCCCTAATGAAAGTTTTCTAACTTGAGTATTTAATATATGCTTTATTTCAAGAAGTTCTGCAAGTTCATTATATCTTTCATTAAACTCATTATCTGGAATTTCATATATATCTTTATTTAAATAGAAAGAATCAGAAGCTGGAAGATCCCACCATAGTTGACTCTTTTGTCCCATTACTAATGATATTCTCTTTAGATATGATCTATCTCTTTTATATGGTACATAACCTAAGACTTTAACATCTCCACTTGTTGGATACAAAAGTCCAGTAAGCATTTTTAAAGTTGTTGTCTTTCCTGCACCATTTGGACCAATTAAACCAACAAACGCCCCTCTTTCTATACTAAAACTAATATCTGATACTGCATGAACATCTTCATATTTTCTATTGATTAATGATTTAATAGAATTTAATATACCCTGTTCTTTTTTATATATTCTAAAACTCTTATTTAAATCTTTAACCTCAATTACCTTTTCCATATTCCAATAATATCACAATATTGACTTATTATTAAAATAATTCATATTATATTTATATGAATTACCATCCTATACAAAAGACACTATCTATTCTAATACTTACAGTATCGATTTTGTCACTATATATTATTAATGTATATGCTGAAGAGTTAAAATCAAATAATTATAAAATTGTTGAGGTAAATACGAAAGGTGGTGGCTCTACACAAACTAGCAATACAGGAAATATGAAATTATTAACATCAATAGATGCTTTTGCTGGTGATCCTGGAGCATTATCATCAAATTACAGGGTGGGATATGGTAATATAACAGCTTTTATTGCTAATGTTCCGAAGATATCCTGTTTTGAAACAAATACAAATGGTAGTTCTACTTGTACAACAGGTCCTGCATATTTAAATACAAATGGTATGGTATCAGTATGCGGAAATCCTGGTTGTTATGATAGAGCTAGATTTGAAATAGATATTCAAAAAAATCCAACAGATACATTGTATTCAATACAAATATCAACTGATAATTTTGCTAGTGATATTAGATATATTGATGGTATAACTAAGAAACCTAAGAGTACTAAAAATTTAAATGACTACCTTACAAAATCTGTTTGGGAAAGTAGTACATTTAATATAAGAGGGTTACAATCATCTACTCAGTATTATATAAGAGCAGTTGCTTTACACGGTGATTATACTGAAAGCCTACCAGGCCCTAGTATTAATGCAACCACAACAACAGCTACAATATCATTAGATATAGATATTGATGATATAGATGGTGTAAGTAGTGAAACTTCTGCACCATATATAGTTACTCTTGATAATGCAAGAAAATTAACACAGTCAGGTCCTCCTCAAACAGCATTAGATCTAATATGGTTTGATATTAATACCAATGCACAAAGTGGATTCGTACTATTGCACAAGAGTAATAATAATGGATTATTATCAACTACACAATCATATACAATACCAAGTAGTAATGTGAATTTAGATAGTGTAACAGAAGGATATGGTATTCAAAAATACTACACAAATCAGTTATATCATACCTCTAGTGGTAATGGTGATTTAGGAACAATTACAACAGGAGCTAATTATGCACTAACAGGTAATAATATAGGTATTGTAGAGAATATATTTAATAAATTATTTGAATCAGATAAACCAATACATAGTGGAAGAGCATCAATAATGATTAAGGCAAGGGCAGCAAGTACCACACCTGCAGCAACTGATTATAGCGACGAATTAATCTTTGTTATAACTCCTAGATATTAATGAGTAAATTAAATCTTCAAATATTTAAAAAGTCCTTGACTTCATATCCATTGTTATTGTAGATTATATTTAATGAATTATTAACTTTATGTTTGTGAATATTAAAAAACTGCCAATTATCGCTCTAGTACTCATTCTTTCTCTTGGACTTGTTTTTGTATTGCCTTCTATTTTAACAAAGGCTAATGCACTTGATGCAGTGTATGTATATCTCTCAAGAATTGGAACAAACATGAATGGTTCTACAAATTTAGTTGAAATGGTTATAGCAATAGCTCCAGATCAAACAATACCAACTGGAGGTCAAATAGTAATTACATTCCCAGATGCAGATGATGCAATGTGGTGTAGAACTGCAGGAGCATTAACAATTACAGGACAAGCATCCTCTATCGTCGATCTTACAGGTACTAACTGGCAGATAGATGCAGTATTACCAAACAGTGGTTCTGCCCTTTCAGCAACATGTACTCAAGGATCAGGAGCAAGCTCTTCAGATAGAATTACAATATCTAATGTAGGTACACTAACTGCAGCAACTACATATGGTTTTAAACTAGCAAACGGAGCAGCTGCAGGTGTAATTGGTACAGATGATACAGCAGGTACACACACATTAACACTTGAAGCAAAGAATGGAGTAACTATAGATTCTAGTACATTTGATGTTTATCTACTTGCTAACGATATAGTTACAGTTTCAGCTACAGTTCAAGCTGTACCAACAGTTAACTGCTCAATCAGTTCAAACGCAGTCAGTCTTGGTACATTATTCCCAGGTGGAGCATATGCAACAGCTACTCATACTATCTCTATCTCGACATCAAGCAATACAATTGGATACTATTGGGCAGCATATGGTACAGGAAATGGTACAACGGATGCAGGTTTGTATAAATCAACAGCAACAACATACTTAATCCCTTCAACAGGAAGCGGTACAGTTAACCTAAACGGTGTTGCCGCAGAAGGATTTGGTATGACAATCTCCGATCCTGATGCCGCAGGTTCCGCTGTAGTCCCAGCAGATTTTAGTGATGCCTCAGCAGGTGTATTTGGAGCATTAGATAGAACAAGTGCAGGAGCACAATTAATACTATATCAAAACGGTCCACAGTTAAGCTCTGATGTTGCAACAGTAACATATGGAGCAAGAGCAGGTGCATCAGCAGAATCAGGAAGCTATTCAGAAAATGTTCACTTTATCTGTGGAGGTTATTACTAGAAATTTCTTGTAAAATAATGTAGCATCAAGCATGGATTCAAAAAGAATAAAATTAGTATTAATATCTGCATTTACAATACTCTCTTTTATTCTCTTTTCTCAAAATACAAATGCTCAATTAAATAATTCAAGCCTATCAATTGGGTATTCCCCTATCGCAGTATACTTAACTCTTAAACCTGGAGAGGTAAAAACAGACGAATTAGTATTTTGGAATTTAGCTCCAGTAGAAACAGAATATTTTTCATATATAAAGGGATTCAAGCAGATACAAGAGATACCAGGAACTTCTAGAATCCTCACTGATCAAGAAGAAAAAGATGCACCATATTCGGCATCAAGTTGGATTAAAGTTGATAAACAATCATTAAAACTATACTCGAATGAATATACAAAACTGAAATATACAATAACTGTACCAAAAGATGTTGCATCAGGAGAATATAATGCACAAGTATTTCTTCTCTCAGAAAGTCAAAAAAAGAAAATAGAAACATCCTCAGCAGCTTTTGCAGATTTAGGTGCAGGACCAGTATTCTTAGTTAGAGTAGGACAGATATCAGAAAAAGCACAAGTAGAGTATTTTAGAACAGACAAACCTTTTTATGAATACACCCCTACTATCTTTGAAACAATGTATGTAAACAAAGGTAACAGTCATATAAAACCAACGGGTGATATTGTAATAGTAAACTTCTTAGGACAAGAAGTAGATAGAATTACATTCAATCAAAATCTCCAAGGATTACTCAGAGGAACAAGTGCAATTTATAAAGACAGATGGAATATGGATAACTATTTTACAAAAAATGGAAAACTAGCAATAGGCCCTCTAAAAGCCACACTATACTCAACATATAGAAGTGAAAATCCTGGCTTTGCAACATTAACAGCAACAACAAGTTATTGGGTATTACCATGGAAGATAATACTTGCAATTGTAGTAATATTTACTATACTAGTTAAGGTATTCAAGAAAATAATGAATAAAGAAAATAAAGTTATCGAGAAAGACAATAGTGAAGAATATAAGAAGTATTGGGCAAAAAAATAATATAATCAAATCAATATATTTAATCTTAGTTTCAATACTAACTGTATTCTCGTTTTCAACACCTATATTTGCGAAGGTAGATAATCAATTAGTTCAGATAGAGATAACAGAATCAGAAATACTATTTAAAGATTTCAATTATACTAACGATACAGATAAAACTGTTAAATATAAGATTGATATACAAGCATACGATGCTAAATCCGAAACATTCCTTACAACAAAACCTTTCATAACATCTCAAGTAAAGGAATTCGAATTAAAGCCTAAAGCAACTAAGAATATTAAATATGTTGTAACTATAGATAATGAAACCCCTGCAGGAACATATTTCAATGTAATTAGCATAACTCCAGATAGTAAGACAGATACAACAAATTCAGTAGTTGGTGTCAAAAATGCACTGGGTATTCTTGTAGTAATAAATGTAACAGATAGCAATACTCCTATCTCCAAAATATATCAAAAACAAAATAGTACACAATTAATAATTGAAAATCCTGGCTTTCCTTTCATATATCCAATGAAGATTAAGTATAGTTACAAAAATGATTCTAACTATGTATTCTCCCCTATTGGTGAGATAAGGATATTAGATGATAATCAAACACAAGTAACAGATAGATATGAGATTAATCCTAATGAAAAAACAATATACCCTCAAGAAACAATTAATGTTGAATGGGAGGTAGATACATGGAAAGATATAAATCAGATTCTTAAAGGAAAGACTGTAATTGCAAGATTATATTCTGGAGATGAAGATATATATATTGGAGATCAAATAAAAGTTGACATATTGCCACAAGTAGGAGTACTCATAGCAATTGCAATACTAATCCTAATATTTATAATCTCACTTATCTTTTCGTTACTCAAAACCATCTACAATAAAAAGAGAAAAACAAAAGAAGTAATCATTAAAGAAGAGTTTAAAAATCAATCTACAATTGAGAAGTAATACTAAACGAAGTTTTTGCAACTTTATCTAATTCCTTCAAACTAAATCTATCAATGAATTCTTTGGCAAATGCAATAACATGACTACTTCCATATGGAAATACCATATTATATTCCTCATTGAGCTTATTCATATAATCAATAAAATAATATCTTGCAATTACTGATGCTGTAGCAACTACAATATCCTTTGATTCAGCCTTATGATATTGATCAAAAATATAACCTTTCAATACTTTTTCTAATCTATCCTTTCTAGATGAAAATTGATCAATAACAATATTATTATATTTATCTACCCCTATTCTATTCACTAAATTAATTATATTCTTTGCATGTAATTTAGATAGCAGAATTGCAATATTATTATCCTCTAAGTATTCTTTATTATATTCAAATGGTGTAAGAATCTGAATTGAATATACAACATCATCTTTAATTGATTCATATATTTTAACTATATTTCTATCTGTAATCTTTTTTGAATCATTAACACCTATATTAATAATTTTTTCATAATTATCTTTAGGTATATAACATGCACATACTATTAAAGGTCCAAAATAGTCACCTTTACCTACTTCATCTGCTCCTATATGAGGAATATATGCACCTAATGTCGATGAATTATTATCCAATAAATTAAGGATACTATCATATTCATTACCACTACCTTGAACAACCACCTTACTAGATGTATATATTATAATTGTTGTTTTATCCTTAACATATTTATATTTAACATATTGATTATTATCAACGACTGATAACCACCTATTATCTAAAAGATAATTTAATATGATATCTTCTTTTTTATTATCAATTTTTATACTATATGTTTGTTGCATTTTTAACTAGTTTTTGACCATCTGCTGTATCCAAAACTGTATATCCCAAATTAGATATCTCATCTCTAAGTGAATCTGAAAGTTCATAGTTTTTATCCTCTCTTGCACTTTTTCTTCTATCTAACAGATCTTTTAGCTCAGCCGAATACTCATCACCTATAGAGTTTTTACTATCACTATCAGTTATATCAAAGCCCCAAACCTTATTAAATTCCTTAATTGTTCTAATAATATCCTTATGTAAATAATCAGATGATAGAAGCTTATTGGTAATTGCCATAGCTTCAGAAACATTTAGATCATCATTAAGAGCAATTATAAACTGGTCATAATACTCCTTAATTATCTCTCCTTCTGTCTGATCATTACATTTACCACATATCTGTTGAATTCTTTTCATTAAAGAGTTATATGCATTCTTAGCTCCTGTAAGTGCATCAAGTGAGAAGACCATAGGTATTCTATAGTTAACAGTAGCAAATAGATATCTTACATGCATAGGACTAAATCCATTATTAATTAACTCCTCTAGATTCATACCTGTTCCTGCACTCTTAGATAATTTATCACCTTTCTTGCCTGTTAAAAATTCGTTATGTACCCACATAGATACAATCTCTTTACCAAAGAAACCAAAATTCTGAGCCCTTTCATTTGTATGGTGAACTGATATATGATCTACACCACCAGTATGTATACTAATATTACCATCTAATTCCTTTGCACCCATTACAGAACATTCAATATGCCAACCTGGAAAACCATCACCCCAAGGAGATGCCCAATGCATATAATGATTTTCATGCTCTCCCACTCTTTTCATCCAAAGAGCAAAATCTGCAGGATTCTTCTTCTCTTTATCAACAACAACCTCATCTCTTACACCCTGTAATTTCTCTTCTATTTTTTGACCTGATAGTTTTGTATAATCATCATATTTTGAAACATCAAAATATACTGCAGTACTAGTCTCATAAGCATAGCCTAACTTTTCAAGCTCGACAATAAATTCAATCATCTCTTTCACATATTCTGTTGCTCTAGTCCAACCAAATCTTTTTAAATCATGCACATCTATATCTTCAGGTATCTCATATCCACCTGGAGATAACATATTTAATTTTCTAAAATCCGAGATAAATGATTTTGTATAGTAATCGGCAATATCAAATGGAGTAACACCATCTCTTTTTGCACCTTTTTCCAATTTATCTTCACCAAAATCCTCATCACTAGTTAAATGACCAACATCAGTAATATTCATGATTCTTTTGACATTATAGCCTGATAACATCAAAGATCTATGAAGAATATCCCAACATACATATGCCCTTATATTACCCACATGCATATGATAGTAGACTGTTGGTCCACAATTATACATATGAACAAATCCTTTTTCATTTACAACTACATCTTCAACCTTTCGGTTTAGTGTGTTATATAGTTTCATATATATAACTGATAAATTTATTACTTATATGATAATACAAAATTAAGAATTATACACCCCTCTTCCATCGAATGCCCTTTTAAGGGTCAATGAATCTGCAAATTCAAGATCTGCACCAGTAGGCAACCCCATTGCTAACCTAGTAATCTTAATCTTACTACTACTAATACTCTTAATCATATCTGAAATATATATAGCAGTAGCTTCTCCTTCAAGTGAAGGATTAGTTGCAATTATGACCTCAAGTGTTTCATTCACTTCTATGAGTGAAACAATATGTTTCTTAAGCTCTGCAATTCTTATATCAGAAGCTGATATACCATCAGCAGGAGAAATTACTCCCCCTAATATGAAATATTTTCCATTATATATTCCAGAATTCTCAAATGATGCCAAATCTAAAGGTTCTTCTATTACACAAAGTTTAGAGTTATCTCTCAATGGAGAATTACAAATACTACAGATATCATCTTCACATAAATTATAACAAATGGAACAGTTCTTAACCTTTACACTCATTTCTTTTAATGCTTCTGCTAATTTTTCAGCATCTCTTTGTGTACTTCTTAAAAAATGATATGCAATTCTTGTTGCAGATTTAGGACCTATTCCAGGAATCTTAGATATCTCATTAATAACTGATTCTACTGATTTAGGGATTGTATACATATTAACCTAACATCTTCTTAAGTTGATCTAAATCAAAATCCTTCATTGCTTCCTTTTGCATTTTCTTTTGATAATCTTTAAATGCTTCATCCATTCCTCTTTTAATCCTATCAAGATTATCAGGAGATAATAATGTATCATCTATGAATATATCTTCAAATTCTTGTGCCATATTCATTTTAATAACTACCCTTCCATCTTTTGACTCACCAGATACCTTCTTCTCCCTTAGTTTATTCTGCATCTGTTTTGCCTCTTGTTGCATTTTAAATATCTTTGCTGGATTAATCATAAAATATAATAATCAATTTATTTAATGAATAGATAATAACAAGGATTAAAAGAAAATTAAATAGCATTAACTACATACCCGCAAATATCTCCTCTACTTTTTTATTGAATTTCGCTTTTCTCTCTTCTTTTTGAGCATCTGTTAGCACAGGTGTACCTTTTGAACTATCTGTTTGTTTATTATCTGTTGATGCTGGTGTATTTGAGATCTCTCTTGCTTTCATCAATATATCTGCTGATGCTTTTTTCTTTGATTTCATATTACTATCAACATTTATATCTACCTTTATTTCACAATTAAATAGTTTTTTTAATGACATAACCAATACTTCTTTATTCGATAAATTATCCAAGGTATCTTTATGGAATTGATATGGAACAGAAAGAGAAAGCATATTACCTGATACTGAACACGGATTTGCAGATTTAATCAGGATAGCCAACCTGGGATTCATAGCCTTAAGATTTGAGATAATATCATTCCACCTATCCTTAATTACATCCATACTTAAATCTACATTTGAGATGTTATTATGCACGACATCAATTTCTTCTCCCGTATCTTCTGATTCATCAGTATCCTCAACAATATCTTTAGGATTTTGCTCCTTTATCTTTTCTACTTTCTCTTCTATTTTTTTCTCCTCTTTAACTTCAATCTTCTTCATTTCAACAACTACATGACCCTTCTCTCCTTGGTTTACATACTTGATTAAATTTGTTTGTAATATTGTAAATGGATACGAAGAATATTTACTATCTTTATCAATCTTCAGAAACACTTCTACTAAACTAATAATAGTTTCTATTTCATTTTGATTATCTAAACTCTTAATTAAATTATCATTTAAAATATTTAATACATTTCCTACTAATTGAGATATATTAATACCTTCTTTATCAATAATCATTAAATGTTTAAACAGTTCCTGCTTATCTTTTAACATTAATGAATTAAGAAGATTATTAATCACTACATAATCTGGAACACCCAATGCCTTTCTTACTTCATTTTCAGATACATGATCTTTTTTATCACTTTGAAGCTGCGAATTGATTACTACATCTAGAAGTGATAATGCATCTCTATAACTACCTTTTGCATTTGCAACTAAAATCTCTACTGCACTGTCATCTAAATTAACATCTTCAGCTTTTGCTGTATCAATTATTGTTTTAGATATATCTTCTGTAGTTCCTAATTTAAAATCATATCTCTGACATCTTGATAGAATTGTCGGTGGTAATTTATGAAAATCTGTAGTAGCAAGTATAAATACAATATGTTTAGGAGGTTCTTCAAGTGTCTTTAAAAGAGCGTTAAAAGCCTCCTTTGTTAACATATGTACCTCATCAATGATGTATATTTTATATTTTCCTCTTGCAGGAGCAAACTCAATTTTTTCTTTTAAATCTCTTATTTGATCTATACCTCTATTAGATGCTGCATCAATTTCAATTAAATCTACAAAGTTTCCACTAACAACACCCTTACAATTATCACATTCACAACAAGGATTTCCATCACTTTTAATATTACTACAGTTTAATGCTTTGGCCATGATCCTTGCTGTACTTGTTTTACCTGTACCTCTACTACCAACAAAAAGATATGCATTAGCAATTCTATTTTTTAATATTGAGTTCTTTAGTATTTTTGTAATATGATCCTGTCCTATTAAAGAATCAAAGTCCTGAGATCTATATTTATTGTACAATGCTTTTGACATCTATAGTGTGAGTTATATGATATATTACAAATTTAATATATCACAATCCACCCTCAAATTACACATTATTTTTTCTTAAATTCTCAACGACTTCAGAAATCATCTTTATATATAATGAATATCCTACAGAGTTAATAGATCCTGACTGCTCTTTTCCTAATATATTACCTGCCCCTCTAATTTCTAAATCTCTTGAGGCAAGTATAAACCCTGCTCCTAAATCATGAGCCTCATTTAGAGCATCAAGTCTTTGAATTAGATCACCTTTAAGAGAATTGTAATAGAAATGAGCATATGCTTGAATTGGAGATCTCCCTACCCTACCTCTAATCTGATATAACTGGGATAGTCCATAGACACTCGCATCGTCAACGATAAGGGTATTAACATTTTCTAAATCTAAACCATTCTCAATAATTGTTGTACATAATAATATATCTGACTGACGGTTAATAAATAATTGCATCTGTCTTGCAATTTCAATCTTTGATAATTTACCATGTATTACACTTACCCTAATACCCGGAATTTTAATCTCTAATTCCATCTTAATATTTAAGATATCAGCAACCCTATTATGCAAATAATATACCTGCCCATCTCTATTTAATTCATCTTTAATATTTTGTATAACTAGATTCCAGTCAAATTTATTAAATGAATTAATAATAGGTTTTCTACCTTCAGGAACAGAAGCCAATATACTTAAATCCCTAATACCTGAGATTGCCATGCTCATTGTTCTTGGAATTGGAGTAGCACTCATTGATAGTACATGTACATCTAATCTTTTTTCTTTTAATTTCTCTTTATGAATAACTCCAAATCTCTGCTCTTCATCTATTATTAATAATTTTAAATTCTTAAATTTCACATCGTTTTGTAATACTCTATGTGTACCAATGACAACATCATATAATCCAAGTTCAATTCCATCTATAATATCTCTATTTTGATCACTAGTATTAAGTCTTGATAACATTCCAACATTAATACCAAATTGGCTCATTCTATCACTAAATACTCTTAAGTGCTGAGATGCCAAAATAGTCGTTGGTGCAAGTACTGCAACTTGTCCTCCAGATTTAACTACCGCATAAGCTGCCCTCACTGCTAACTCTGTTTTACCAAAACCTACATCTCCAACTATTAATCTATCCATTGGTATATCCTTTTTCAAATCATCAAGAATTGTTTGAGATATAAGTTTTTGATCATCTGTATCTTTATATTTAAAAGATTCTGCAAATTCCCAATATTTATTTCTCAACTCATCGAAATCATTATTTATTTCAAGTTTTGTAATCTGTCTTAGGGAATATAGTTTAAGCAACTCCTTAGCAATACCTCCAACCTTTTGCTTCACGGCACTAATTGTTCTTCCCCAAGAGCCACTATTAAGTTTTGTTACCTTAGGTTTACTCTTTCCAGAACCAATATATCTATCTACTTTATTAATATATGATATAGGTACCAACAGCCGATCATCTTGAGCATATCTAATATCAAGATATTTAATATCATTATTAATAACTATTCCCATAAACAGACCAATACCATGATCATGATGAACAACATAATCACCTTTTTTAAATGATATCTCAGTATCATCATAAACATCATGAATTAGATCATAGAGTGATAGAATAATTGTTTTAGTATGTATATGTATAATACTATGATTAATTCCTAATACTATCTTTTGATATATATTTAACTCATCCGGTAATTTAATATTATCTTTTGTATCAACATATATTTTATATCCCTGATTAATATATGAATTTAAAGTACTATTTAGAGAATTTGTTGATAATAAATGATTTATAGCAGGAAGTTTCCTTACTTCAAATACAAATTCACCATCATATACATACTTAATTAAAGAAAAACTACTATCATCTAAGTTTTTTACAAATATCTTTCTATTCAGTAAGTTATATAAAATATAGGTTTTCAATGAAGATATTCTAACTCTTGTGTCATGCGATACTATATCGATTCTTTCAACTATTGAATCAAACATATCTAATCTGATTGGATTATTCATATAGTTTGGCCATATTGTTACTATATCGCCCAAAACTGAGTACTCCCCTTTATTCCAAACTCTAGAGACTCTTGAATAACTAAATTTATCAAGTATTCCAACATCAAATCTTTCATTCAATGTAATTTTTACATTCTCTATATTCGTATCTTCAGAACAATCAATTAATATTGTATTAACTTGATATACATGAGAAAGAATATTATTAATATCATCTGCAAGATCAATACTAAAACCTGAAATACTTTCTGGAATCTTTTTTGGAAAATCAATATTATTTAAAATCATAGATTATATTTTACCAATATAATAAATATTTGTATAATGAATCATGTTATTAGCACATGCATCTGTTGGATTAATATCTAATAGAATTATAAATAAAGAGATCTACAAGGATAAAAACATTAATCATATATTTATATTTGATTTATTAGTAATAATATTTTCTATACTACCAGACTTTGATTTCTTTTATCTCATAGCAACAGATAATATGATATATTCACATCATAAATTGATTACACATACTCCAATATTTTGGTTATTAATTGGATGCTTTATGTATTTAATACTCAATGCAATAAAGAATTATACGCAAAATAATATAAGAACCTTTATATCTACTTATCTAAAACAGATAGTTCTTACATTCTTAATAGGTACATTAATGCACCTATTTGCAGACATATTACAATCAGAAATAATGATATTCTATCCTCTCTCAACATACGGATTCTCTATCTTCGGTAATATATTACCTGATAGAATATACTATCAAATACTTCACCCACTATTTATCATTGAATTAATAATCATTATAATTTCATTACTCTTAATTGCTAGAACATATATTAATTCAAAGTTCATTAGTATACTTGATAAACAGTACAATAATTATATTAAATATAGTTTAATTATAACTTCTCTTCTTACAATATTTATCTCATCATATATCTACCATATCACATACAATATTCCTATATATCAAAGAGATACTAATAATTTCATATCCTATGATATAGACCAAGATAAGATAAGTGATAACTATGATAATGATATTGATAATAATGGAGTCGACAATCTACTAGATAGTCGATTAAACAAGGAAGGATTAATTATGAATGCTCAAAGCATAATTAATTCAAATAAAATTACAGGAAATACACCTTTTAAATATTATATTGGAGGGATAGATGATGTTAGATTAATAGATTTAATATATCAGAACTCAAAATTATCTATATATCCAATAATTAACAACTACTATAATAGAGATAAGAATAATAAGAGAATTGATAGCAATATTCAATACAAAGAAACACTTTTTAATTACTTAAAAGATAAAAATCTTCTCGCACAAACTAATTACAAGGAGAACTTACAACAAGGTGACCTTATATTCTTCTACAATAATAATAAACAATATATCGGACTAATATTAATGAATAATAAAATTGCAACGGTATTAAATGAAGACAAGCATTTAATAGAACATAATATAGATATAATAGATTTCACCAAAGAACTATATCTATTTAGATAAATAATTTTCTACAATATCTTTACAAATAGATTGGCATATATTTCTTAATATATTTACTTCTGTATCATCATATTTTTTTAATACATATCTATCACCTGGAATATCTATACCATTCCTATTATCAACCCCAATTCTTACCCTTAAGAAATCAATGCCTTTCAATCTTCTTTCAACACTAATTACTCCATTATGTTGCTTAGGAGCAGTTCCCATTCCAATCTTGTACTTCCCAAGTGGAATATCTAAATCATCATGTACTAATATTACATCTTTAGGATTAATACCCTTTTTACTTATATATTTATCAACTGCCTCACCTGATCTATTCATAAAAGTAGTAGGTTTTAATAGTACCACTTCAACCTCTTCTATATCAGTTTTATATGTCATAGCTTGAAATATCCCCTCCTCATACCAAGGTGTAGGATCACCATACATATCCTTAAGTATATCTAAGCATAAAAAACCTGCATTATGAGGAGTATAGTTATATTCTTTACCAACATTACCCAATCCTACTATTAATTTCATAATTATCATTAACTAATTTTAATATTTCCTCCTGTATTATATACATTTCTTCTTGAGAATACATATCTTCATTAAAGTATGTACTATGGTCAAATCCCAATAGATGAAGTGTACCATGTATTATCATTCTAATTATTTCAAGATTCGGATTATCATTATTTGTTTTTATATATTCCAATGATATATATATCTCACCCAATATTTCATTATCATCTATATTAAATGATAGTACATCTGTAGGAGTATCAATACCTCTATATTCTCTATTTAATTCTTTAATTTCATCATTAGATACAAAATTAATATTAATATTATTTTTTAAATCTAATCTTTTTGAAAGTTGAGAATATATGAATATAACAATATTATTGAAAATTTCTTTATCAAATAT
>CAZJKB010000010.1:0-15536 GCA_964546485.1 uncultured Candidatus Saccharibacteria bacterium
TGTTAATAAAAGTATTTATATATTGTAAAATCTCTGCTTTATTTGTTAATTTCAAATTAATAAAATCAATTGTGTATACATTATACCCATAATCAAACCTATCAAGAAGTTTTTTATATACCTTAATTGGTATATTTGCTCCTGGTAAAAATAATATATTCTCTTTCTTATTCATGATTAATGCACTTCTTAACTGTATCTAAGGATAATGTAGCACATTTAATTCTTCCACTATCTTCATCCATATTAATTAGATTTAATATAAAATTATTATCTAGTTGTTTTAATTCTTCGATATGTCTATCCTTAATATATTCACTAAATATCGACATAGTACCTAAACAAATTGCACAGCCAGAACCAGTATATGAGATCTCTTTCACCCTATCATTTTCTATTTTTAAATAAACAGTTAATTCATCTCCACAAGAAATATTATTCACTGTAGATGAAGAAGTTGCATCATCCATTTCCCCAAAATTTTTTGGGTATTTATAATTTTCGAGAATTAAATCAGAATATATATCACTCATACTAGTTAAATTTTTTAATAATATCCTTTAATGTTGATATAAATATATCAATATCTTCATGAGTATTATATATACCCATACTCACTCTCACACTTCCATTATTTATATTTAAAAATCTATGTAAAGGTTGAGCACAATGAAAACCCCCTCTAACTGCAATATTATTATCTCCTAGAATTGTACATATATCATGTGGATGTATATTTAAAATTGTAAAAGATACTAATGAAAATGAATTTTCTGATGAAATAATATTAACTCCATCTATTTTCTTAAGACTATCAACACAATACTTAGTTAATTGCTTTTGATATTGGATATACTCATCATAACCTCCAAGTCTAGTAATTGTTTTAGCATACCAATCTAGGGCTTCAGATAGGCCTAGATGTGCCTCAATTGCTGGAGTACCAGATTCATATCTAAATGGAAACTCTGCAAGCTCTAGATGTTCACCATCAAAACTACTTATCATATCTCCGCCATAGAAGTGAGGGTTTAATATTTCTTTAAGTCTATCTGATACATATACAACTCCTGTACCACTAGGACCATATATTTTATGTCCTGAAAATATAAATGCATCACAATCAATATCTTTTACATCTATCTTAATATGAGCAATACTTTGTGCACCATCTATTATTGTTAAAGTGTTATATTTCTTTGCAAGTGATATATATTTTCTAATATCAATAATATTTCCAATTACATTTGATTGATGGGTTATGGATAGTATTTTAATATTATTACCATATCGATTATATAGTTTTTCTAATTGATCATAGTCTGGATTTAGATCATTATCTAAACCTAAAACTTCTAGCTTAAATCCAATCTTTTTAGAGAGAATATACCAAGGAATATAGTTACTATGATGTTCAAGAATACTAATGACAACAATATCTTTGGTGGTTAGATTATTACAAAGACTATTTGCTAATATATTTATTCCTTCAGTTGTATTCTTTACAAAAAATACATCCTTATATGAATCTGCATTAATAAATTTTGAAACATTTGTATGTGCCTTTTGCCATAGTTTATCTGTATATATTGCTTGTTTATATAATCCTCTATGTACATTTGTATATGATTTATTTATATACTTTCTAATATATTTATATATTCCCTTAGGTTTTTGTGTACTTGCAGAATTATCTAAATATATATATTTAGGATCGTTTTTAAAAACTACAAAACTATCTTTTATACTTACTTTATTTTCCATCTAATATATTTCTTAAATATGAATCAATTAGGTTTAGAAATAGTGAGGTTATTGTCATAGGACCTACTCCTCCTGGTACAGGAGTTATCAAAGAGGTTTTCTTTGAAACATTATCAAAATCAACATCACCGTATAGTTTGTTATCTTTAAATGAATATCCACAATCAATTACTATACTATCCTGTTTAACCATATCCTCTTTAATTAAATGTGCAACTCCTGTTGCTGTAATTAATATATCTGCTTCTCTGGTTTTATCTGCTAAGTTCTGTGTTTTACTATTACATATCTGTACTGTTGCATGTTTTGATATAAAGTATGCTGATAGAGGTAGGCCTATCTCTATACTTGAATTAATTATTACTATATTCTTTCCTTCTATATTAATATTATTTTCATTAAGCATAATTGTAATACCTTTTGCAGTTGCACTTAAAAAGTATTCCTCTTTGCCATGAAATATTGCTCCTAATGTGTTTGGTGAAAGGCCATCAACATCTTTAGATTCTGGTATTTCTTTAAGAATACTATCTCTAGTATATTTTTCCCCTACTGGTAACTGAACCATTATTCCATCTATATTACTATCATGTTTTATAGTATCTAGTACCTGTAATACATTATCCATATCTATGTTTTTATATATCACAACATCAATACCTAACTCCTGCCCTTTTTTCTCTTTTAAAGAAACATACTTTTGACTTGCTAAATCTTCACTTAATAGAAAGATAACTAATCTTGGTTTTCTATATCCTAAATTAGTATGCTTATTTATTACATCTTTAATTCTTTGCTCATACCTACTACTTATTTCTCTACCGTCTATTATCATAATCTGAATATATAAATATTATGTATTTTATTATCAATCTTAATACTCTGTTTCTCGATATTATATCGATCCATTATCTCATCAGAGTATTTAAATTCTGTACTTACTATTATACTACCTTTTGGCATTTCTGATACTAGTTTTTTAAATATTTCAGATGCAATATCTGTAGTTAAGTACATATATGCTTTATTATATTCACTAAAATCTACCTTAAACATATCTTTATTAATATACCTAATGTTATTAATATTCATACTCAATATTTTTGAAAAAATAGTTAGAGGAAGTGATAGTTCTATTCCTGTATATTTAGCATTACAATTTTTTTTATTGAAATATCTTAGTACCTTCCCATCTCCAGAACCGATATCAACTATCCTATCATTATCTTTAATATCTAAGGCCCAATATACTTCATTTAATATCTTAGTATTAATTGGAACATATGGCACACTGGAAAGAAATGATATGGCAATTATATACACATAGATAATACATAGAATAGAAATACAATATAGTATGACTACTAGAGACCAAAGAGGTATATCCATTATGATTTATCCTCTGAATATATCTTACCATCCTTTAAGTATAGAACATTGTCAAACAGATGCTTTAAATCATGATCCTGAGTTATATATATTACTGTTTTTTCTTTTCCTGCAAACTGTAATACATTTTTAAGTATTCTTTCTTTAGCTTTTCCATCAATATATGTAAATGGTTCATCCATTATCAATACATTTTTATTTCTATATAACATTCTAGCTATTGCAAGTCTTTGCCAATATCCTGGAGAGAGTTCCTTACCATTGCTAAAATATTTACCTAATATCTGATCTTCATCTAAATCTTCCTTCTTCATCATTTTATCTATTTCACAAATCTTAATCACCTGATCATACACCTTTCTATTTAGATACTTTCCTAAATGAGTTAAAGCAATATTCTCTTTAATTGATAAGTTGTAATTTACAAAATCTTGGAAGACTACAGATATTTGTTTTTTTAATTGTCCTCTATGAAGATCCTGTATTCTATATCCATCAACAAGATATTCTCCCCCATCTATTTTATATAATCCACACATCACTTTTATTAAACTTGATTTACCACTACCATCACCACCAATTACTGCAATGTTTGAACCAGGTGCAATATCTAAATCAATATCTTTTAATGTTAATTTTGATGTTCCAGGATAGTTAAATTTTAAATTCTTTATTGTTAATCTAGGTGTTTGATCTTTAAGTACAATCTGTCCATGCTCAACATCTCCAAATCCTTTAAAATCAATATATTCAAAATATGATTTTGCATAATCAATAAATGTTGAGATTCTAAAGAAAGCGCTATAGAATTCATTAAGACCATCATATGCTGTTTGAATATAATCATATATAGCTTTAAATGAACCTATACTTAATTTGACAGTAAAGGCATAAGCAAGTGCAAATACTACATAAATCATTGCAAATAATCGGCCTAATACTGTACCTAATGTTGAATCTATGTAAAAATGTCCATCAAGTGAAATCAAACCATCCATATATTTCTTAGAATCTGTAGCATATGTATTCTTTAAATATTTAAATGTATTATCAACTCTAAGTTCTGCAAAATATGGAATTCTTGTCATTAATGTTTCAAGATAATTGGTCTTTTTAATTGTCTCAACACTATCATCATTATATCTCTTCCTCTTTTGTCTATTAATGTGACCAAATATATTTTCTAAAAGTGGAAATGTAATGACTAAGAGAGAGGATATACCCATTGTAGAGAAAAGAATAACTATTGCAGAAACAGATTTTATTAATCCATTTAATCCAACAGAGTATTGCCCATATATACCAATAACATTCTCATAGCCAAAGGTAGGAACCATAGTTAAAAGATCTCTGAATTTCTTTGACTCAACATCTTCCAAATTAGATTTAGACAATACTTCAAGAAGTTCTCCTTGCATATGATATGTTAATTTTTTAACCACAACTTGATATACATATTCTCTAATAGCATTTAAGGAGGTAATCACCATCCAGATACTCAAGCCCAATGATAGATAATAAAATGATTCAGTGTAGATATAATCCGTAATATTAAATGTATTCCAAGTTGAAAGTAAACTAGCTGTACTATCTATAAACTGTCCACCTATCTTAATTGATTCCATAGTTAACCAAATAACTATGAATAATAATATATCCCTAACAAATGCTAAAACAGGATCTATTCTATATACTAATTGCACTACTCTTGTAAATATACTAATTTTCTCTGAAATATTCTTAAGCATAATATTTAATATTATTATTTATCTAATATATAATATCATGTATGGAAAGAAATGATGAATATCTAGAGAATAGATTGTATACAATAATTAAGAAACACTTTAGTGATATAGAATTTAGTAATCAGGTATTTATTAAATTTGGAAAGAGATCTAGAAGACAATTAGGATGTATAAAGAGAAAGAGTGTTAGAGGCTTTTTTGATATATTAAAGAATAAAATAGATAATCCCTCAATTATAACAATAACAGGATATTTCAAAGATATTAGTATCCCAGAATATGTACTAGATGCTACTATTGCACATGAACTTGTACATTATGCTCATGGTTTTCAATCTCCATTAAAGAAAATATACAATCATCCTCACAAAGGGAATATTGTAAAGAAAGAACTATACAAAAGAAATTTTCAAGAAAGACATGATATGGCAGAGATCTGGCTCAAAGAGAATTGGAACACATATTTACTAAAACAGAGATTTAGTCGAGATTAATGCAAGTTTAACAATTAATATAATTACCTTCCCTAAGTAACTTATATGTTGAATACTTTTAATATCATCTATATGAACTAGATATTCATATAACAAGTCAAATATATCATTTATTAGATTTTTTATTCTATTTTTATCCCTATATGAAATCATATTCTATATAATATCATTTCCCTTTCTAATAACATTTATACATGAAAGAAAATATTATTGGGAAAAGAATTAAGGAGTATAGAGAAGAGAAAAATATGACTCAGCAAGAATTAGCAGATAGAGTTGGTGTTACATGGGAGATGATATCAAGATATGAAAGAAATGAAAGCAAGCCATTTTATAAACTAGAAGAGATAGCGAATGCATTAAATATCTCAATTGAAAAACTATTACATGATAATAACAATTCAAATTGTATTACAGTAAAGGCCAATAAAGTTAATATACTTGATAAAAATATTTCTAAAAAAGGAATTTTTAAAATAGATATCTCTAGTAACGAATATAGAAATAAATATATTGCATACAAAGAAAATAATGAGATTATTATAGATAAGTATAAGAATCAGAAGAATATAATAGGAGTAATAATTTCACAGATTATTACATACTAAAAAAATAGCTCCCATTTCTGAGAGCTATTAATTAATCCATATAGATTTATGATTACATCATACCATCCATACCTGGCATTCCTCCTGCCATAGGATTTTCTGGTTTCTTATCTTCTGGAATATCTGCAACTACAGCTTCTGTAGTAATTAACATTGTACCAACAGATGCACCATTGATTAATGCAAGTCTTGTTACTTTAACAGGATCAATTATTCCTGCTTCCATTAGATCTACATATTTATCATTTTTTGCATCATAACCCTTATTTCCATTGCAGTTTGCTGCAACAACTGCACCATCTTGACCTGCATTATGTGCAATTTGTTTTAATGGTGTACTTAATACATCTCTTAATATTGATATTCCAATATTCTCATCGCTATCAATACCTTTAACTTTATCGAGAGATTCTCTTGCATTGTGTAGAGCTAATCCACCACCAGCAACAACACCCTCTTCAAGTGCTGCTCTTGTAGCATTTACTGCATCTTCTACTCTTTGTTTTTTCTCTTTTGCTTCTACTTCGGATGCTGCACCTACCTTAATAATTGCAACTCCACCAGATAGTTTTGCTAATCTCTCTTGTAGCTTCTCCTTATCATAATCAGATGATGTTTTAGATATTAATACTCTAATCTCATCTGCTTTATTTGATATTGCTTTTTTATCTCCATGACCATCTACAATTATTGTATCTTCTTTACTTACTATTACTTTCTTTGCTAAACCTAAATCAGCAACTGTTACAGAATCTAATGTTCTTCCTACTTCTTCAGATACAAATGTAGCACCTGTTAGTATTGCAATATCTTGAAGCATCTCTTTCTTTCTATCACCAAATCCAGGAGCTTTAACAGCAACAATATTCAATGTTCCTCTTAATTTATTAACAACTAAAGTTGCTAAAGCTTGATTCTCTATCTCATCAGCAATTATTACAAGAGGTCTATCTGCTGCCTGAAGTAATTTTTCTGCAATTGCTTGTATATCTTGTAATGAAGATAGTTTTTTATCAGTTACAAAGATATATGCATTTTCCATTACAGATTCTAAAGTATCAGGATTTGTTACAAAGTATGGACTTACATAACCTCTATCAAATTTATACCCTTGAGTATATTCAATTTCATCTTCAAATCCCCTTGCTTCTTCAATTGTTAATACTCCATCTTTACCTATTTTATCAAAAACTTCTGCAATCATCTCTCCAAGTTTAGTATCATTATTTGCAGATATAGTTGCTACATGTGCTATCTCTTCCTTAGTACTAATTGTTTTTGCATTCTTTTTAAGATATTCAAGAACTGATTCAACTCCCTTATCTATTCCTCGTTTTACAGCAATTGGATTTGCACCTGCTGCAACATTTCTTAATCCAACAGTTGCAATTGCCTGTGCTAGAACTGTAGCAGTTGTTGTACCATCACCAGCAGACTTATTCGATAGCTCTGCAGCAGATTTAATCATCTGTGCACCAAGATTCATAAATGGATCCTCAAGTTCAATTTCATTAGCAACGGTAACACCATCCTTTGTAACTACCTGTGACCCATATTTTTTAGCTAATGCAACATTTCTACCTTTAGGTCCAAGTGTTACTTTAACTGCATTTGCAAGCATATCTACACCTGCTTTTAATTTCTTTCTTGCTTCTTCATCATATATAATTTGTTTTGCCATAGTTATTTAATTAATTAAATTATTTAGATAGTACTGCTAATATTTCTTTTTCATCTATTACTAGATATTCTTCACCATCAATATCAATACTTACTGGTGAATACTCTTTAAAATATACAGTATCTCCTACTTTTACCTTAAAAGTATAGTTATCACTAACTTGACCTAACTCTACAACAACTCCACTTGCAGGTCTCTTATCCTCACTTACAGTTGGTGGTACATACAATCCACCCATTTTTTGTTCTTTAACCTCTTCAGGTTTTAATAGTACTCTTTTACCTACTGGTTTTAGATTAATTTTAGACATATTGTCTTCATACTCAAATTAAATACTAGCAATCTACTTGATTGACTGCTAAAGATTTTAGATATTTAGGATATCAATGTCAAGACCCTATCTTAATTTTGCTTTAAAGATAACTGATTTACTTGTTAACTCAATATTCTGTAATACTCTAATAGAAAATTCATTATCATTAATTAATTTAAGTGTATCACTTAATGCTGTATTTATATCAACAACTATCTTTCTCATTCCATATTCATTAAATGAATAGTCTGCAATATACATATCACTTAGGAATATTTCATAACCTTCTCCTACATCCTTGGTAATATCAAATCTAAACCATATGCTTTGATTTTTCAATACATTGATATTCATGAATATAGATAGAGTATTATTATTAAATGATGATATTGTTTTATTTATACTCATATATTCAGGTAGACTTGACTGCACAGACTTAGAAAATAGATAGCTGAACTCTTCATTAGTAAATTCTATATAATCAATGATATCTGTACTTTTACTGTATTTCTCTATTTTTGCTGTAATCTTTTTTTCATAGTTATCATCTGGAATTTGAATATAGTCTGTACTCAAATGGGAATCTTCAAATTCTACAGTCCATTTACTATAGTTTGTATATACAAGATATGACAGTATTAATAAAGTTATAATTATTGCAAAAAAGAGTGATACAGGAATTGCGAGAAGAAAAAATGATAATATCGATTTATTTTTAGGCTTTTCTGGCATATCTTACCTTCAAGGATATAATTAATTCTTTTAGCATATTATACATACCAAGTATTTTTTTTATTACTAATTGTGTTTCTGGTATTTTGAAAATATAGCTACCTGCTAAATATAGTACTCCACCATATCCTAAGGTTACTAGTGTAACAACAAGAAGATTTATTGTTCTAGATGTATCGAAATAGAAATCTAATGTTTTATATACGAAATACATACTTATTGTCATTAAAACTGTATTTAAAAGTTTTATGAAAAATGGTTTTACTGTATCCTTCCATGTTAATACTTTTACTTTAATGTTGAGTAATATACTTAATACAAATGCTTCAAAAGCAAAGGCGATACTATATGCTAATGCTATACCTCCAATTGCTGCATCTGAACTACCTCTTGATCCTGCCCATCGTATTGAATCGGTAATAAATGAGGAGATAACTTTGAGAGTTTCAGTATTAGTAGAATATTCGATCTGAGAAGAGACTTGTGAAAGTATTGGTCTCCAGTCAAAATAATGGCTAAAGAAATTTGTTAAATAGTATGCTAATACAACATTAACAATAATAGTTAGAAGAGTTGCTATTAGTGGTAACCAAGTTTCCTGTATAGCATAAAATGCTCTAAAAATAATTGTTGCAAGTGCTTGAGGTACTATTGAGAGTGATAACAATGCTAAACACCAAGAAGTGATTACAGTATCCCACCAACTAAATTCACCAACTCCAAGTGTGATTCTAACAATTGGGAGTCTAAGTATTAACATTATGGCAGTAATTGGTAGTAACAGGTACAACATTTGTTGAAGTGCATTATTAAATTGAGATAGAAATTTTCTAGTATCTTGTTTTGTAAACGATTCAGATAGATCTGGAAGAGCTACTTGTGAGATAGATGTAACAATAATATGAACAGGGAATAGATATAAATTAGTTGCAAACCGATATGCACTTAGTACTCCTCCAGTAGTATTAAGTGTAAAACTTAGCATAGTATTATATATCTGGTTAATATGTTCACCTAGAAGTCCCAAAACTCTTGGTATTGCAAGTTTAAGTACACTAAATACTTCTTTAATATCTACCCTCTCTATTGTTTTTATTGATTGATCCTGTAATGTATAGTACTTTATGAATGCTGGTAATTGAACTATAAAATGGAAGAATGATCCTGCAACAACGGCCCAAGCCAAACCATAAACACCTAAATCATAATATTGAACTAAAAATAGAGATAAAACTATTGTTCCAATATTATATAGTAATGGTGCAAGTGAGGTAAAAAAGAACCTTTTATTGGTTTGAAGATATGCTGTTAGGAAATTACTAAATGCAAGTATGATAGGTGAAATCATCATAATCCTAATTAAACTTGCTAGCATATTTGCTTTTTCAAGATCAAGCTTCTTTGTTATTCCTAAAACTCCATTAAGTAATGTACTATTAACAATACTTTCTGCTATTGGTTGTGCAAATATTAAAATAAGTAATGATAATGAGATTAATATAATAAGATATGAGATTGAGACACCTCGAAATATCTTATTAAGACTTGCTCTTCCTTTATCATGTAGTGTATTTGAAAAAATAGGAATAATTGCTGCATTGATACTACCTACTATTATTACATTGAATAATAGATCTGGGATGGTAAATGCTGCCCAAAATAGGTCTAATTCTGCAGAAGCACCAAATAATTGGGCAAATATTCTTGTTTTAAGAAATCCTAAGAATTTTGTTAATAACAGTACAACCATAATGATCAATACTGTATCTTTAAATTTTGCAAGTGATTCAAATATTTTTTTCATTGTGCTGAGATATCATAATAAATATATAGAGATAAATCAATTATATTTAAGGATTTATTCATAAAACATAAGTAAAATTAGATATGAATATTTTTCCTATATATTGTATATTATGCCAAAAAGAGTCAGATAGTTACATTTGTAACTACTGTATTAAAAAGCTGGAATATACACTACCAATATGTCCAGTATGTAAGAAAATATCATCACGAGGAATTTGTCATAATATCTGTTTTAAAAATGGAATTTATCAATTACAAACAGGTTATAAATATACCAAAATAGCAAAAAAAGTAATGAGATTTCTTAAGTATAAAGGATGTATACAACTACTAGATATTCTATTTGAAAACTATCATAACATTATTGATATTAGTGATAATACTATATTAATACCTGTACCTATGTATCGGACAAAAAGACTAAACAGAGGATTTAATCTTAGTGAAGAGATTACAAAAAGAATTTCAATGAAATATAAGTATAATTATGGATTGAATATAATTCATAAGGTTAAGAATCTATCCTCACAAACAAAAATAGAAAGATATGAAAGAGTTAATAATGTAGAAAACTCATTTAAAGTGGTTTCTTTAGATATTATGACAAATTATGATTCGATACTTATAGTTGACGATGTTATAACTACACAGGCTACAATAAATGAAATAATAAAGGTTATTAGAGATGTAAATACAACAATCAATATTAAAGTATTTAGTTTATTCTCTGCAATAAAATGATTATTGATTACTAATAGATGTATCTACTTTCTTGTCTTCTTCTTTTGTTTCCTCTTTAGTATCGTCTTTCTTATCATTATCTTTTCTTATATTTACAAGAGGTTCAATATCATTTAGTTTCTTCTCTAAATATTCTTTTATACCAAGTCCTCCTTCAGGATCTATACTTTTTACAATACCTAGTGCTTGTTCAAATAGTTGAGATGCTTCTTCATATTTCTTCTCTTTCATTGCTATCTCTGCACTTAATACAATTGATGGAACATGATTAGGGTTGATATTCAATACCTTTAAGAGTGCACTTCTTGCAGAGACATCATCATTATTTATTAAGTATAACTGTCCAGCAGAATAGTATAACTCATAATTTAGAGGATTTAGTAATAGAGCTTCCTTTATTGCTGAGATTGCTGATCTTGTATGTATTGTAAGTCCATAACCAACAAGTTTTGCATAGATATTAGATCTATTTAACCAATTTGAATACACAACACTATTATACTCAGTTGCTCTTCTGGAATACTCTATTGCAATTTCACTATACACACTAATATCATCAACTAATTTTTCCTTTTCAAGGTCATCCCTTTCTTCTGAATATCTTGTAACTAAAACTCCTACATAATCAGTAATTATCATTGAAAATCTTCTTGAATATGTATCTATATTTGACATTTTAGCTGCTGTTTCATAACTAAGCATAGAATCTCTTAGGATTTTTTCTTTCTCCATTGTGTTCTTTTCATCTACCTTAGAGAATTGAACATACTTACTTTCTGCATAGAATGCATTTAAAAGTGCAACTGTATTTCTTAATATCACAAGATTTATGATTACTAACATTATCGTCCCAATGATTATAAGAGCAGTATTATATGTCTCTTTCTCCTTATTCTCTGGCTTGTGTATAAAGAATGAAAGACTTAAAACAAAAGCATCAACTTTCTTTTTCTCATCTTGAGATTTAAATAATATATAGATCATATTTAGGAAGAAAAAGAGTAGGAAGATTATAAATGTAAAGTGGACATAAAATGATAGGATGTATATTATTGATATTAATATCAAAAAAATAGAAGAGAAACTACTAAAGAATACTTTCTGCTTTATTAATTGATATATCTCTTTACCTAATGTTATTCCTATATATATCCATGATAAGAAACCTAGTATTCCAAGGTTTGCAAGTGTATTTAACACATGATTTGTAGCATAAGTGAAACTAGAGACTAGTAATAGCTGAGGTTGAGAAGTTAACTCCCTATACTTGTTATATCCAATAATAAAAGTATCATATCCATTACCAATTAATGCTCTTAATATACCATCCCCAAATATAGATGTCGTAATTCTCCATGACATATCTGCAGGTATTACAACTTGTTTAATCAGATACTCATCTAAAAATGATATAGAACTTCTAAGTTGAGGAATAGATAAGAATAATAATTCAATTGTACTTAATACAATAGATATTAATCCATAAACAAATATTATTTTATATCCATTATTTTTTAGTAATGAATTTAAAATGATTAAACCTACTATTACAATAATAAATATAATAGCAAATAGCGTACCTAAAGATAGTAAATAGGACAATATTGCTGATAACAATATGATACTTGAAATCAATATGAAAATCGCAGGTAGATATCTTTTATTTGCGAAGAAATAACTGATTAAATACAAAGCTATTAAAAAGCCAACCAATGCTACTACAAAAGATATTCTAGCTGATGAATATATTGTTAAACCTAATGTTAATAAATCAGAATAAATAGGTATTGTTAATAATGCAGGAAGTTTCCAATATAACAACAAGCTTATTATAGTTCCCAAGGTAATTCCAAATACAAGAAATGATAATGTGTTTAATATATCCTCTTTGCTTTTAATAAATGATCTTGCTAAATAGAAGAATAGAAATATAGAAACTAAAATAACTGAACCTGAACCCATTCTATCTTCAAAACCCCATAAACTTGTTTTAAATGAAACAGAAAAGAATGATGATATAAAAGCTATTAAAACAAATATTATCAAAGCACCATCTATTGGAGACTTTGTATAGTATAGTACTCCTCTATTAAATAGCCTTATAAGTTCTAGAAATAGAATAATTGAAAAGAATACCAGAAATACTAATCCCATTGGTTTTTCTGTCATATCCCAAGGTAATGGTAAGAATACCATAGGTATAATTAACAGAAAAATATACAACACACTCTTTTGAAATGAATCTATTATATTGAGCAGCTTTTCATTCATATTTCATTACTTTACTAGGATATATATCTAAAATACTACCATATATCCTAGTAAAGTTAAAAGGTCTATTTTATTTTACAACCTCCCCTTCTTGAGTTTCTGAGTTACTATCATCTTTTTTATCATCTTGCTTTTCATCAGTTTTATTTGCTTCTTCCTTAGAAACTTTCTCATACATCTTTTTTCCAACCTCCATTAAAAGATTACTTAACTCTTCACTCTTTTTCTTAGTTTCCTCTACTTTAAAGTCATCTTTAGATATCATTTCATTTAATTCTTTACTCATTTGTTCCAATTTTTCTTTATCCTTTTCTTCAATATTTTTTTCATTCTCTTTAATGAGCTTTGTTGTATTAAATACTAATGTATCTGCTTCATTCTTTGTCTCAGCTCTTTCTTTCTTTTCTTTATCTTCTTTTGCATGCTCTGCTGCTTGAGCTACCATCTTCTCAATTTCTTCATCTGAAAGACTTGTTGTAGCAGTTATTGTAATCTTTTGCTCTTTATTTGTAGCCTTATCTACTGCTCTAACATTCAAAATTCCATTTGCATCAATTGAGAATGTTACTTCAACTTGAGGAACACCTCTTGGTGCACTTGGAATACCATCTAGCATAAATCTTCCTAGTGTTTTATTATCACTAGCCATCTCTCTTTCTCCTTGTAGGATATGGATCTCTACAGATGTCTGATTATCTGCAGCAGTAGAGAATACTTGTTTCTTCTCAACAGGAATTGTTGTATTTCTTTCTATTAGTTTTGTCATTACACCACCAAGTGTTTCAAGACCAAGAGAAAGAGGTGTAACATCTAATAATGTAATATCCTTAACATCACCTCCTAATACTCCTCCTTGAATTGCTGCACCAACTGCAACTACTTCATCTGGATTTACACCCTTATTTGGTTCCTTTCCAAAGATTTCAGATACTTTTTTAACAACTATTGGCATTCTAGTCATACCTCCAACAAGAATTACCTCATTAATATCATTTAACTCAACCTTTGCATCCTTAATAGCCTTTCTACATGGTGCTTCTAATTTATCAATTAATTCAGAAATTAACTGTTCTAATTTAGATCTTGTAATCTCTATTTTAAGATGCTTTGGACCATTTGCATCTGCTGTAATATATGGAATATTTACCTCTGTTACTTCAGAATTTGATAGTTCAATCTTTGCTTTTTCAGCTGCTTCTTTTAATCTTTGTAATGCAGTTCTATCCTCTGCTAGATCAATACCATTTGAATTTTTAAATTCAGAGATTAAGTATTGTATTATCTTTTCATCAAAGTCATCACCTCCAAGATGAGTATCACCATTGGTTGATAGTACTTCAAATACTCCATCACCCATTTCAAGGATTGAGATATCAAATGTTCCTCCACCTAAATCAAAGACAGCTATTGTTTGATCTTTTTTATCATCTAATCCATACGCAAGAGCTGCTGCTGTAGGCTCATTTACAATTCTCTTAACATCAAGACCTGCTATCTTTCCAGCATCTTTTGTTGCCTGTCTTTGAGAATCATCGAAGTATGCAGGAACTGTAATAACTGCTTCTGTGACTGGCTCTCCTAAGAAATCTTCAGCATCCTTCTTTAATTTCATAAGTATCTTTGCCGATATCTCTTGTGGTGAATACCATTTATCAGACATTTTAACTTCTACACCTCCACTCTTAGATTTTCTCATTTCAAATGGAAGAACTTTTTTATCCTTTTCTATCTCAGGATCATCCCAAGATCTACCAATTAACCTCTTTACAGAATATATTGTTCCTGTAGGATTAATTACAGCTTGATTTTTAGCAGGAGTACCAACGAGTGTCTCTCCCTTATCATCAATTGCTACAATTGATGGTGTTAATCTACCACCTTGAGCATTAGCTATGACTGTTGGTTTTCCACCTGATATATATGCCATAGCACTATTAGTAGTACCTAAATCTATACCTATTATTTTTCCCATATTTTTATATAATATTA
>CAZJKB010000011.1:0-7381 GCA_964546485.1 uncultured Candidatus Saccharibacteria bacterium
GTTGATATATTAAGAGAATCAAAGAAATTAAAACAAGATATATATACCACATTATTATTTAATATAAATGATGTAAATAATGATGTAGTAAAGAAAATAAATAAAGAGAGTTTGGAAAATATTAGAAAAATAGTTAATGCTATTACTGATGGAATGAAGATGCTAAAAGATGGTATGAGTATAGGGCAGATACTATTTTCTTTCTTTGATAGTATTGGTTGGAATAGGTATTTGATTGAGAATCCAGATACAAAGAATCAGTATACTATTGAAAATATATCTCAATATTTCAATATAGTTTCTAAGTTTGAACAGAGTACTAAATATACTCTATTCGAATATCTTGATTATTTAGATTACTCAATTGAAAAGGGGGAATCTCCAACACTTGATAATGATCCATATGAGGGTATAGATGCTGTTAATATTATGACTGTACATGGTTCAAAGGGGTTGGAATTTCCTGTTGTATTTATGATTAATTTAGTTAGTGCAAGATTTCCAACCAACAATAGGAGGGATGTATTTGAAGTCCCAATGGAATTGATTAAAGAGTATGTTGGAGAGTTAAGTGAAAGAGAAGAGCATCTTGCTGAAGAGAGAAGATTATTCTATGTAGGAGCTACTAGAGCTAAAGAGCTCCTTTATCTTACTGCTGCTACATATTATGGAGATGCCAAGTCGAAGAAATCTCCAAGTATATTTGTGAATGAGATATTAGATAGAGATATAAAGAGGGATTTTGATGAGCTTGCTAATAATGATGATGTATTAAAACTTCCTGTTTATGTTAGTAGTGAACCATCTGTTGTGCTAGATTATTCTTCTTTGGGTATTCATATCTCCAATGAATTTAGTTATACACAATTGAGTACATATGAGATGTGTCCAAGGCAATATAAATATAGATATGTTATTGGATTACCTAGTGAACCTAGTGGTACATTGACATTTGGAAGTGTATTTCATAACAGCTTGAGAACTTTTTACGATAGACATAGAAAAGCATCTGAGACATTTGATGGATTTATTACAAAACCTACAAAAGAAGATTTAATAAATCTTTTTGATGGTAATTGGAGTATGAGGGGATTTAAGAGCAAGAAAGAAGCAGATTTAAGGCTAAGAGAGGGGAAGAAATCTGCTGGATTATATTTTGATAAGATGTATAAAGGGGATGAAATAGTTCTAGAACTTGAAAAAAAGTTTAGATATGCACTCGATGATTTCATAATTAGAGGAAGTATAGATAGAATAGATTATTTAGGAGTTGAAGATGGAAAAAAACTTGTACAGATTATTGATTATAAATCTGGTAGATTAAAGGATAAAAAGGATTTAGCTGATCAATGGCAAATAATACTATATTCAATTGTTGCAGAGGAGTTACTGAATATGAAGGTTGCTAAAGCATCATATTGGTTTATTGAACATGGAGAAGTAGTTGATATTGATTTTAATGATAAGGTTGCTTTAAATATCAAAAATAGAATAAGGGGTATTGTTGCAAAGATTAGAGCAGGAGAATTTATACCTGACTCTTCACATCAGTGTATTTGGTGTGATTATAAGAATATTTGTGAAGATGCTGTATTGTAGTGTATAATTCATATAATTATGATAGATAGTTTCTTTAAAACAATTTTTGGATATATCTCTGAACCTGTATATGCAGATGCATTAACAAATGTTATTGCAGGTAATATAGAGAATGCTTCTCAGGCAAATGACTTACCAACACTCGTTAATCAAATTATTTATATAGCTGTACCAGCTGGAGTTTTAATTGCAATACTATTATTTTCATGGGCAGCATACCTAATGATTACAAGTAAAGGAAATCCTGATAAATTAAATGAAGTTAAAGAAATAGTTACAAATGCTATTGTTGGTTTTGCTTTAATTGTACTTTCAGTTGCAATATTACTATTAATTAGGAATACATTAAATATTCCTGGATTAAATCCATAAATTAAATATTATTATTGATGAAAAATATACAAAAAATATTTGAAAGATTTAATGAGAAGTTTAAGAACTTAGCATATGCTAGTTGGTTTGGTATTTCTAATCCTTGGGGAAGTAGTAGTTTTACAACTGTAGATGGAACTATATCTAAAGTACAGACTGCATTGAATTTCTTTATTAATATCTCAGGTTTGGTTGCAGTTGTAGTTATCATCTATGGAGCATATCTTATGATTATTGCAGCTGGTGATGATGGAAAGATTGAACAAGGCATTAATACAATACAAGCAGGTATTATTGGTTTGGTAATAGTTTTTGTTGCAGGAGCAGGTATTCAATGGTTAGTTAGAGAGGTTTTAAAGATGTAGTTCTTGA
Organism: uncultured Candidatus Saccharibacteria bacterium; assembly: GCA_964546485.1. GTDB lineage: Bacteria > Patescibacteriota > Dojkabacteria > SC72 > SC72 > CAZJKB01. The sequence goes on from CAZJKB010000011.1 coordinate 2,344, forward strand.
TTTCTCTTGATTAGCAAGGTATATTGATATATAATAAATATATAAACCTATAATATAATTTAAGTAATATAAATATGAATAAAGTAGTAAGTAAGGTTTTGAAGGTAGGTTCAGCAGTTTCAATGTTTGGATATGCTGCAACATCAGTAATTCTTGCATCAAGTGCAGGATCATATATCTCAGGAATTAATACAGCAGGTGGTGGTAATCTAATTGGTTTTATTAAAAGTGCATTAAATACAGTTATAGCATTAGCAGCATTAGTAGCAGTTGGTATATTAGTATACTCAGGTATTCAATATATATTAGCAGCTGGTGATGATGGAAAAGTAGAGAAAGCAACAAAAGGTATTACATATGCAGTAATTGGACTTGTAATATGTTTTGTTTCTATGTTAATTGTTCAATTTGTTCTTACAACATTATTGAAAGTTAACTAGGTTATATATCTTGTTTTTGAGAGGGTATGGCCTAGTGTCATACCCTTTATTATTTAAGTATTAATAATTATGGAGTTAGATGGATTAAATCCAACACCTTATACATCATTAATAGATTTTATTAATGGTACATTAAATGTGATTATTGCACTCTCTGCATTACTTGCAGTAGGAATGATTATTTATGCAGGTATTAAATACATATTAGCAGCAGGTGATGATAAGAAGATAGAAGAGGCAACTAAAAACATAGTGTATACATTAATCGGTTTGGTAATTGTATTTATTGCACCTCTTGTGATAAAGTTTGTATTATCTACATTTCTTAATCAAAGTTAAATATGAAAAAACTTTTACCAATATACTTTTTAATATTAACCCTGATACCAACCAAGGTATTCGCTGCTCCTCCAAGAATAGGTGAAATAGGTGGAATATTAGATAATGTAATGGGATATTTAACTCCTATTGGTGCACTACTTGCCGTTGGAATGATCGTATATGCAGGATATATGTGGATGATGTCATCAGGTGATGCAAACAAGACTGGTGAAGCACAGGGAACTATCACTTGGGCTGTAGTAGGTCTAGTATTTCTAGTTGTATTTAGATGGATTCTAAAGATTGTTTTTGACTTCTTAGGTCAATAATTTCCATTCTTTTTGTAAATATGTATAATCTATATATGAAGAGGTTATATCTTTTTACAATTTTATTAATTATTTTCTCACTATTCTTGCCTATAAATATATATGCTCAGACAGTTTCTGATTTAGAAGATCAGGTAAATGAAAAGAATGAGGAAATAAAGAAGCAGCAAGAGAAATTAGAAGAGATAAAAAGAGAGATAGATAGTATAAGTAAGAGTAGTTTATCATTAAATGAAAAAATAAATCTATATGATAAAGAGATTAGGAAAATTAATGAAATAACTGATGGATTAGAACAGGGTATAAAGATATCAGAAAAAGATTTAAAAGATAGAGAAGAAAAACTTTTAGCAAAAGAAAAAGAGATTTCATCAATATCTTATGCATTATATAAAAAAAATAGAATAGGGGTTTTAGATAATCTTTCACTATTCTTTAATGAAGAAGGATTTTTGAATAATCTTTTCGTGAGTCAGATATTAGTTAAGAAGATTTCACAGGAAGTTAAGGTACTTAATCAAGAATATGCTGATATTAAGAGTGATAAAGAGAGATTGAACAGTGATATTAATGAATTAAATGAGCAAAAGAAAGTAATAAATAAGAGTAAAGATGAGGTATTAGCTCAGAAAGGTATTTTAAATGCTCAGATAAACAGTATGAGTAGTGCAAAGAGTAAGATATCTGGGCAAATTAATCTATTAAAGAAACAGGTTACAGATTTGCAAGCAGCAATTCTATTAGCTAAAAGTGGTAGTGCTAGTACAAATGTTAGTGATGTTCCTGCAACAGGTGATTACAATGCAACACTTGCAGGTTTTTTATCAAAAGCTCCTAGTGGATACTTTGGAGTGTTTTCATTTGGAGCATATACTCATAGGAATGGAATGAGTCAGTATGGTGCATTGGCAAGAGCAAATGCAGGTCAAAATGTTAACCAAATATTAAGCAAATACTATAAAAAAACACCTGTAACAAGGGGAACTAGTGGAAATATTAAAACAACAGCAGGAGAGATGGATTTTGAAACAAAGTATTTATATGGTATTGCGGAGATGCCATCTAGCTGGCCACTTGAGGCACAGAAAGCACAGGCAATTGCTGCAAGAACATATGCATATACTCATTATTATAATAAAACAACAATATGTATTACTGAGAGTTGTCAGGTATGGAGTGAGAGTAAATATAATAATGTAAAAAATGGTTCTGCACCATTATGGAAAAGAGCCGTTGATGAGACTAAAGGTATGATATTAAGTGGTGTGGTAACACAATATTCAGCTACCTCTGGAGGGTATTTAAATACAACTGGTTGGGATACTACAGATGGTTTGGGTGGTAGTGGTAATTGGACATCAAAGGCATATGAAAGCATTGCTGGTAGCCCATGGTTCTATAAATCGTGGTATAGATCTGGGTATAGCGATAGCTCAAGTAATTGTGGAAGAATGCCTTGGATGAGTAATGAGGAGATGAGTGATATTTTAAATACCTATTTAGTATTAAAAGGTATTGGTTTAAAGGGTGGTTATGATAGTTCTAAAATATTACCTGTTACAATTACAAGTTGCTCATTTGGTTCTGTTTCTAGTACTCCATACTCAATGAGTGAGATGAGAAATTTGATAAATAATCCAGTAACCACAATATATGGAAAACCTTCAGTAACTAATAATTCAACAGGAACAACAACAAATATTTCCTTCAGTACTAATAGAGGGGTGGTATCTCTAACTGGAGCTGATTTCAAAGAAGTTTTTAATACAAGAGCACCTGGATATCTTGCTATTCCCCAAAATGGTTTTGTATTTATAAATATAGAAAGAAAGTAATCTTGTTATAACTTACAATTTGTGCTAATTTAATACTATGCAGTTACCAAAGAAATTTGCAAAAAGTAGTAAATCATTTTTAGATAGATTGGCTGATGGATACAGTTCATCACAAAATCTTGGATCATTTTGTGCTTTTCCTGTTAATGTTAATTTTAATGGTCAAGAAAAGAATGAACATATTGTACTATTAGTAAGGCAACATATTGCTGCACTACTACCTCAGTTAGTTATACTATTCTTCTTAGCTATTTCTCCAATATTAGTATTTGTAATATTTAAAGAGATAGATGGAATTGGTATGGGTATGACATTGGGAGTATCAATTTTTATGATATTAGTTACTATATCATTTGCTGTTGATCTTTTCTTTAAATGGTATTATTCAGTAAATATAATTACTGATGAAAGAATAATAGATGTTGAGTTTAACAATATCCTATATCATAGATTTTCAGAAGCACAATTAGAAAAAATTGAAGATGTCTCACATGCTCCAGCAGGATTACTTAGTTCAATATTTGATTACGGAGATGTGTTTATACAAACAGCTGCTACAAAAAATGAATTTGATTTCCATGGTGTACCAAGAGCTAGAGATGTTCAAGATACTCTCTTAGATTTACTTGAAATGAAACAGAAAGGACAAATATAATGGACTTTATTAATGGAATAAATACACCGGCTATATCATTAATAACAACTAATGGTATATTTAAGGTTTTTTTCATTGTTCTAGTACTAGGTTACATATTGTATAATGTTTTTCTAGCTCTTAGAGTTAGAATATTACATGATACAGTTAAGAATAAGACCGAGACACTAACACCATTAATATCATACTTTAATCTTGTTGTTACTTTTGTTGGTAGTCTAATAGTAGTTATTTTAATTCTTCTTGGATAATTGATATGTCAATATATGTTAAGAGATACATCAGTGATGATGTAGATAATTCTAACTATACTGCAATTTTTAGATTTCTCTCTTCTTCTGAAAATGAAGATAAAGGAGAGGTTTTTGCATTAATAACTGTAAATGGAAGTAAAGGGTTTTTAGGTGATAAAGCTGTTAAGTTTGTATGGGATGCTTTTAGAGATTCATACCTATTATCAAATAGTGGATCTGTAATAGAAGATATTAAGTATGGAATGAAGTATGCAGTAAAGAAACTATCTGAACTATTAAAAAATGATAAGGATTTGGAGAGTAATGGGGTTGAGTTAGGTATTTCAGTTGCAATCATCAAGGGATTGAATGCATATTTAGGTAGAGTAGGAGATCAAGGTCTATATATTATTAAAAATAATTCTCTTGTAAATATAGGAGATATTCTAGATAAAAATAAAGCTGGGGCAGCAAGTATATCATTTTCAAATACAGACTATATTTCATTAAGTACAAAAGGAATAATAAGTGAGTTGCCTAAAGTTGATAATGATGAATCTGTCATAGATATATTAATGGGGTATGGAGAAAATATATCAAAGAACGATGCAATAGTTGTTCTTTCTAGAGAGAAGATAGTTGAAAAAGAAGAGGTTGAACAAGAAGAAGTTTTACCAATAGAGGAAGAAAAAGTAGAAAGTATAGATGAGATACTAGATGAGGTATCCAATGCAGAGGTAATAGATGATAAAGAGAGTATACAAACAGAGGATATAGTTGAAGTTAAAAATGATGGTAGAAGGGTTTCATTGGAAAATATATTAAGCAAAGGTGAAACATTTAAAGATATTATAGAAAAAATAAAAATTGTAATGAAAGGAATTTTAAAGTATATGAAACTAGGTGTTTCATATATTGAGAAAGCACTATCTTGGTTAGGTGGAGTAATATCCAACATATTTATGAACCTCAAACTGTTATTAGATAAATCCTTTGGTAGAAAGATGTGGTATAGAAAGATGCTATCAAGATTTACATTTATGTCTCCAAATAATAGTGGTGTTCAAGGTATTAAAATTGATGGGTATAAAGAGGGGTTGGTTAGAAATAAGAGGATTGGAATTCTAATAGGAATTATATTATTAATTGGTATTGTCATTCTTTTTGTTAATTTAAGTATCAAAGCAAGAGAATCTAGAGATAATCATATCTATGCTAAACAAGT
>CAZJKB010000011.1:7481-15021 GCA_964546485.1 uncultured Candidatus Saccharibacteria bacterium
AATTTAGAACTCTATGTTGAAGGTATTACACAATTTGGAGATGGTTCTAGTCCTGAGGATATAGCTATATATAAAGATGATTTTCAAAATGAATATATATATATTACTGATTCTGGTGTAAAGGGTGTGTATAGAATTGATTTAGGAAATAAAGGGTTATTAAAACTACCAGATACTGATAAGGTTGTATTTTCACCTAAATATGTTGATATTGGTGTTTCAGGATTGTTTGTATATGATAGTATTACTGGTGTAATAATGTCCCCTATAGATAAGAAATCCAATCATTCAAACTTCAAAAAATTAGTAGGCCTTGAAATTGATGATATAGGTGGAAATGAATATTCAGAGATGGCAATCTTAACACTTAACGATAATGTGTATCTTGTCAGCCAACAAGATGAAGCAATAATGAGATCTCAAGGAACATCATCTGGATATAGTATATTAACATCTCTATATTCTGATGAAATATTAAAGAAAGGAAATGATTTCTTTGGTGACAATGTTGCATCATACTTAATTAGTGGAGAGGGTGTAGGAGTATACAGATTAAATTCAAGTGCAGGGAGATTTGTTAATTCTAATATATCAATATCTGATTTAAAACCTGAGAATGGTACATATACAGCAGGGTATACATCAGGATCTTTAGATGCAGGCTTCTATGTATTTGATGAAATGAATAAACGATTCATTAGATTTGAAAAGCCAAAAGAGACACCAGGGGATATCCTTCATCCAAATGAATTATTCACAATAAAGCAATATACATACTCAGGAAATAGAGAAGGAGTATTTACAAATGTAAAAGATATTGTTGTAGATGCATCAGAGACATATATGTATGTACTTGATGGTACAAAAATTTGGAAAATCACACTTTAGGATTTAATGGTATAATACTCTCATGATTGTAAATAAGAAGGCATATCACAACTATGATGTAAAAGATACTGTAGAAGCAGGTATTGTATTACAAGGACAAGAGGTTAAATCCATTAAAGATGGTAGAGTTCAGTTCGATGATAGTTTTGTAAAAGAGGTGGGAGGGAATCTAGTCCTAATTAATGCTGATATTTCAAAATATAAATATAGTAGTGATAATAATTATGATTCTAAGAGAACAAGAAAACTACTATTACATAAGTCTGAGATTATTAATCTAATAAGTAAATGTAAACAAGGAGGTATGGTATTGATTCCTTTAAAGATGTATGTGGTTAGGGGGAAGGTTAAGGTACTTGTAGGTATTGGGAGAGGTCGAAAGCAACATGAAAAAAAGAATGTTGAAAAAGAAAAAACACTAACTCGTGAGTTACATAGAGAGCAAAGAAAATATATGGTAAAATAATATTATGCAACCCATAAATCAGATAAATAACAATATTGAGAATGGAAAGGTAATAGAAAAAGATATCTGGATGACAAAACTTCCAGATGAATTGCTTAATGTATTACCTGAAGGTATCTGGTTGACACTATCAGTTGATCAGAAAAAACAGATTCTTAGGGACTATGGTATTTATGATAAATATATAAAACCTGAAGTTGTTTCTACACCTGTTGTAAACAATGTTGTAAATACAGAGATAAATAATAATGAATCGTTTGTTATCACTCCTCAAACACCAGAAATAATTGATATCAATTCTCAGAAAAATACACAAGAAAGAGAAGTATTTTCATCACAACTTGAGCAGATTAAAAAGAGTGAGGAAGAGTTAGAGAACGAATTATCAAAAGATGATAAAGCTAGAATTGAGGTAGAAACAGCTAAGATTGCAAATACTGGTGGTGCAGGTAGTAAAAGTGTGAAGGTATTTGGATATACAATTCCAATGCCAGTTATTAGTAATGCTCAAAGCATTGCTTCTGATAATCCTGTAAGTGATGGAAGTACATGGGCAGCAGTAATTGTAAAGAAGATATTTGCAATTTTTGATTAATGAAATATAGAATTTTTTATGATATTCTGTATGTATGTATACAGATAACTACTATCAAAAATATCAATTAACAGCACAGAATGTCGGTCCTATTCAACCTGGAGTTACACCAGGTCAAAATGTAATATATGAAGATAATTCGTATCGTAGTAATCCTCTTGATATCTTTGTATCTATACTCTCTGTTGTCTTGGTTATTGCTGTTATAGCAGGGTTAATTGCAGCAGGTGTTTGGTACTATCTTCAGATTCTCAAAAAGAAGGATAGGGATATGAAAAGTAGAAATGGTGTATTAATGGAAATTAAGGTTCCTAGAGGAAATGAAATAGAGATTGGTGTTGCAGAACAGATGTTTGCCAATCTTTATGGTATTGGTGGTATTGGAAAGGGTATTGAAAAATGGTTTACTGTACCAAATAGTATTAGCTTTGAAATTGTAGGACTTCCGGGTGAGATAAGATACTATGTTCATGCCCCTAAAAAGTTAGCTGATTGGGTAGAAAAACAGATATTAGGTTCATATCAAGAAGCAGAGGTGCTAATTGTTGATGAATATAATATCTTTAATGAAGAATCTAAGGTAGCATATGCTTCCCTTGAACAGACTGATGAACCATATTATCCTTTAAAAGTTGCAGAAGACTTTACTGGAGATCCTATGGCTAATATTTTAAGCACATTAGCTAAATTGCAAGATGGAGAAGGAGTCATAATACAACTGGTTGTTTCCCCTGCAGGGAGTAAATGGCAAAAGAGTGGAAGAAAATTTGTTCAAAGAGTTGAATCAAATAATGCAGATCCTGAGAAGAAGAGGATTAGTGTAAGCCAGGAACAGATGCAAGCTATTAGTAAAAAGACATCTAAAGTTGGTTTTAGAACATCAATTAGAGTAATTGGTAGTGCTAAGAATGATGAAATAGCTAATATGCATGTAAACAATATAGTTGGTGCATTTGATATGTTTACCAATCCAGGTATTAATGAATTAAAGAAACAAAAACTAAACAAATTAAAGGTTAGGGAATTTATGCATGATGTAATCTTTAGAAGACCTGCACTAAGAGGGGGCGCAATACTTAATACAGAAGAATTGGCAGCTATGTATCATTTCCCTAATAAGAATATTACTACTCCAAATATTAATTGGTTATTAGCAAAAGAAGCTCCTGCAGCTAATTGGATTAGCTCTGATGTAAATTCAAAGGACACAATATGGTTGGGAGATAATATATATAGAGGGGTAAGAAAGAGAATCTGTTTTGAAAGAGAAGATAGAAGAAGACATGCATACCTACTTGGTCAAACAGGTTCTGGTAAATCTTGGTTGCAAGTTAGAATGATATTACAAGATATATATAATGGAGATGGTGTATGTTTCATTGATCCTCATGGTCAAACAGCAGAGATGGTACTTGAAAGGATCCCACATGATAGGGTAGAGGATGTCATATACTTTAATGTTGCCGACTATGATAGGCCTTTTGGGTTTAATATTATGGAATTTGAAACAGAACAGGATAAGCATAGGGTGGTAAATGGATTCATTGGTCTTATGAAAAAGCTCTTTGATCCAAACAATCAAGGTATTGTAGGTCCTATACTTGAAAGAGCTGTTAGAAATGCAATGCTCACAGTAATGTCGGAAAAAGGCTCTACTCTTGTTGAGGTATTAAGAGTATTAACAGATCAGGATTGGGTAAATCAAAAATGGTTACCGTTGATAAAAGATGAGATGGTTAAAAGATATTGGACAGATCAGATAGCTAAGACAAGTGATTTTCATAAATCAGAAACATTGGGATATATTACCTCTAAGTTTGATAGATTTGTAACCAACTTAGCAGTTCGAAATATAATAGGGCAGAGTCAATCTTCTATTAATATGAGAGAGATCATGGATAATAAAAAGATATTGATTGTAAACCTATCTAAAGGATTGATTGGTGAGGAGAATATGCAATTCTTGGGAGTTATATTAATTCCAAAGCTTGTTCAGGCTGCACTATCCAGAGAGAACATCCCAGAAGAGGAGAGAAAAGATTTCTTCTTCTATGTTGATGAGTTTCAGAACTTTGCTACAGAGGAGTTTGCATCTATTCTTTCAGAAGCAAGAAAATATAGACTCAACCTTACAGTCGCTAACCAGTATATTGCTCAGATGGAACAGCATGTTAAGGAAGCAATTTTCGGTAATGTTGGTACACTATTAATAGCAAGAACTGGTCCTGAGGATGCTAAATTCTTAGAATCACAATTTGAACCAACATTTACATATAATGATATTCTTAACCAACCTAATATTCATTGGTATGCAAAAATGATCAGTGGTGGAAAGTATCCAGCACCTTTCTCACTTGACCCAGGATTTGGTCCTAAATATCCTGAATCAGGTTTTGAATTACCTGTAAACAAAGAGATTGCAAAGATGATTAAAGACCTATCAAGATTGAGATATGGTAGAGATGTTAATGTAGTACAAGAAGAAATTAATATTAGATCTGGGATGAATGAAGCTGCAATAGTTGATGAAAAACCAAAGGATACACCACCTGCTTTAACATTAAGGTAGTGTACTTTTTCAATATTTTGGTATAATATCATCATTAACTATTATGGGGGTGTAGCTCAGATGGTTAGAGCGCGGTTCTTATAAAGCCGATGTCGACGGTTCGATTCCGTCCTCCCCCACCAAATTCCATTTACAATATACTATTAGTATGGATAAATACCTCAATCAGCTTAATAAAAAACAGCTTCTATGTTCTTTATGTGCCTTATTCTTTTGTTTAATAGTAAACTTTGGTTCAACACAGTTTATATATAGATATTTCCCTAATAGATTTGTAAATCCTGATCTGCTTTTCATTATAGACAATCCTCCAGTTTATTTAGAATATATATCTGAAACATTTTTTATTTTATGTGGATTAATATTCTTTATATATCTAATTAAATATGGATTTAATAAATTACATGTGTACTTAAATACTATTTCGATTACTTATGTTGTTAGAGGGTTATTTACTATGCTCACTCCTATGATGAGACCAACAGGGGTAGAGTTACCTTCTCATGGATTCTTAAGAGATTACTTTGTTCAAGCAGGTATGTTTCCTTCTGGGCATATTGCACTTATAGCACTTATATATTTCTTTATAGATATTAAAAAAGATAAGTTTATTAAATACCTTTATTTAATATCATTTATATTGAGTACTATTACAATGGTGATAAGTAAGGGGCATTACAGTATAGATGTTGTAGGAGGTATCTTAATTGCCTATGTAGTATATAATGAGATATCAAAAAGAATAGAATTATAGTTCTTTTAATCCTTTTTCTTGTTCTTCTTCTCTATTATTTATTAGATTTATATATTTCTCAGTTGTAGATAATCTCTTATGACCTACAAGTTTTGAAACTGTTACTAATGATACACCATTTGATAAATGATGAGCTATAAATGTATTTCTTAAATCATTTACCTTTGCATTCTTAATACCTGCTTTTTCAAATGCTTTATCTATTGTTGTTCTAATATTTCTAACGAGTAGGGGTTTACCATTCTTTGTAATAAATAGGGTATCATCTTCACTCTCTGGTCTAATCTTTAAATATTCATCAATTGCTCTTTTAGCTGATTGGTTCATTGGAACTTTTCTAGCAGGGTGACTCCCTAATGGTTTTATGAATAGATATGGAACTTTACCATCATTAGAAGATCTAATATCATCTAATTCTAATAATGCTAATTCTCCGATTCTAATACCTGTTTGAAGTAATACTTCGATAATGGAGTATAGTCTGATATCAATTCTACTTACATCTCTAAGGGCTCTATATTCTAATTCACTTAGAACTCTAGGTGGTTTTATTTCAAATTTAGGATGTGCTAATTTCTCTGCTGGATTTTCTTGTATTATATTATTCTCTAATAGATATCTATAGAATGTTCTTGTACTATTTATTTTTCTTGAAACACTCTTTGGGGTATAGTTATTTTCTTGTAGATATTTCTTATAAGCTTCGAGATTCTCAATACTTACCTTTTTAATAGTATCTATTCCCAATGATGAGAAGTATCCTAAAATTTGTTCGATATCTTTGGAATATGCTATTACTGTAGATTGAGACTTACTCTTACCTTTTAAGTCATTTATAAACATTTGGTGCAGTTTAGAAAATTCTTGATTTGATATATTACTCACTTATTTAAAAACACCAAAATTAAATATCCTATTTGTTAAACTATAGTGATTATATCACCACCTATATAAGGGGTCAATAATAAATACTATATGGTATATGAAATATGGTAAATATTTTGATAGACTGTATATATGGACGATATTATAAAGTTGAAAAAACAAAGGAATATTGAGAAAAAAGATAGTATCTTTTCTAAGATACTTCCTGTTGTACTTATAATAATTTCTATATTCCTTTTATATAATGTTTCTAAATCATATATTATTACTCAGGAGAAAATAAAAATATTAGATCAAGCACATGAAGAAGTTGAAAAATTAAGAGTTAAAAATATTCAATTAGTACTTGAAAGAGAGACATTAGAAAATATTGGATATTTAGAAAAAGAGATTAGAAATAGACTTAACTATGCAAAGAAAGGAGAGACAGTTATTGTAATTTCAGATATTGTTTATAATAAATCGAAAAATAGGTTAGAAGAGATAATTAATAATCAGGATAAAGAGGAGATTCAAGCTGGTATAAAAGTTTGGGTAAATTTCCTATTTAACCTCTAATTGTTTGCTAAATATAGGTATTAAGGTGTATAATTCCCATATTGTCGCGGGGTAGAGCAGAGGCAGCTCGTCAGGCTCATAACCTGAAGGCCGTTGGTTCGAGTCCAACCCCCGCAACCAAATATTTCATAAATTATTACTATAAATCTATGGCATTTACAGATTCACCACGAAAAGATACATATCTTAGAATTGATGGAAAGTTATATTATGTTTTAGACAGAGCATTAAAGACTCAAGGTAGACAGGGAGGATTAATAATTCTTAAACTTAAGAGTTTAGATGGTGGATATAATTCAGAAATGACATTAAAGTCAGGTGCTAAGGTTGAAGAAGTAGATACAGAGATGAAAGAAGTTCAATATCTATATGCAGATGGAGAATTTGGATATTTTATGGATCAAGAAACATTTGAAACATTAAATATATCATTAGATATATTAGGTGATTATATTTCATATCTCAAAGAAGGAGAGAAAATATTAGTCATGATGTTTGAAGGGAATGTAGTTAATGTTAAAAGAAAACCAACTGCAAATCTTTTGGTTACAGAAGCTGCAGATGCAGTTAAAGGTAATACTGCTACTAATGCACTAAAACAAGCAACTCTTGAAACTGGTTTAGTAGTTAATGTTCCTATGTTTGTTAAAACAGGAGATGTAGTAATTATTAACACAGAGACTGGTGAATATAGTGGAAGAGTTACTAACTAGAAGCTTTTTCTCAGTATTGCAATATATATAATTTTAACCTATTCTTGCAATAGGGAATAAGTTATATATAATAAAATATGAGAATATTTAAAGGAGTATTTGTATTACTACT
>CAZJKB010000012.1:0-14479 GCA_964546485.1 uncultured Candidatus Saccharibacteria bacterium
ATTAATAATATGAAATTAATTAGATATCAATTAACTCCCCTTCCTTATGCTTATGATGCTCTACAACCTGTTATATCAAGGCAGATAATGGAGTTACATCATGATAAACATCATTTAGCTTATGTAAATGGTGCAAATGCAGCACTTGAACTACTGGAGAAATCTAGAAATGGTGAGTCAATTAATTATAAAGCAGTTATGAGGGATTTAAGTTTTAATTTAAATGGACATATTCTTCATGAAATATTTTGGAGTTGTATGCAACCATATAGTAGTAATAACTTACCTAGTGAAAAGTTATCCAATTATATTAGTGAATATTTTGGTAGTTTTGAAAACTTTAAGAAAGAGTTTTCAGAAGCAGGAAAAAGTGTTGAGGGTTCTGGTTGGGTAGTTTTATCAAAATCTGGTAATAATGATTTAGTTATTAATCAAGTAGAGAAGCATAATTTACTTTCTCTTTCTCTCTTTACACCTATTCTTGTTAATGATGTATGGGAGCATGCATATTATCTAGATTATTTAAATGATAGAGCAAAATATATGGAAAATTGGTGGAATGTCGTTAATTGGAGTTATGTTGAAAAACAACTATCTATTTAAACTTTGTACATATTTTTTAATATAATCACTCCCATTGTTATTGTACTTGATGGAGTATAGTTTCTCTGATTGTTCAATTAACCAGTTTATATTTGTAATATAGTTGTATAGATGACCTTTAATATCCTTATATAGTTTAGTACCTGCATTAATTTTTAGATATTCATACATATCAAATTCTTGAGCACCAAGTGGATTAAACATTATATGAGGTATACCCAATCCCATGCTATAAAAGATTAACTCACTAGGTCTTGAAAACATTATATTAATATCCTTCATCATCTCATGCCCTTTGATTACTAATTGCTCATGTGTTTGAACATAGATTCTATTTATATATTTTGATTTAGATCTATTTTTATTTACTAATTTATTAATATTTTTTTCATAGTCACTATGATTACAAGATATTAATGATATTTTAAGATTTTCATTGAGATGAGGAATTAGTTCCTTGATCACTTGTATTAACTGCTTCTTTTGATGTCTTGGACCAAACAGTCCAATATATAGTCCTATGTGAATCTTTTCATTATTTATTGTATCTAGTATATTCTTATGAATATTAACTCTATTTTCATATAGTGTAGGATCAAGTGGATGTCCTGATATCTGTAAATATTGTTCTTTTATCTTCTCTTTATTCTTTAAAAGATTGTATACGAATTCTGATGGAACAAAATTAATAATATCTTTAAATGCATATGCTTTAGCTGATGATAGTCCTACTTCATCTGGTATTACATTTAGTATCTCATATTCCCCTTTTCTAAAATATCTATTTAGTTTTGCAAATATTGTAGTTACAGGATGTATAGATATTACATAATCATAATCATTTAGATTTAGTATAAAACTCCAAAAGAATGATGCAGCATATGCGACTGTTCTAAATGCTAAATTATATAGATTAAATATATAGTATTGTAGATTCTTCTTTGTAGATAATGGTTTATCTTGTAATATAGATACATTGGTAAGATTGTTGGTAAAGTATCTAAAACCTTTTTCATATATATTTAAAAAATAATCAATCACTCTGTGTTTATATATTTGAGATTCTTGTACGGGGTCGATATATGAAATATCATAGTTTGCAAATTTCTGTGCAATTGAATATGCTTCTCTGAAATGACCGATGCCTGTAAGTAAGTATAGAAATGCTATTTTCTTTTTTTTCTGTGTACTACTCATATCTCAATGCCTTTACAGGATCAAGTCTAGCTGCTCTAAAGGCAGGATATAGTCCTGCAATAACTCCAACTAATATACTAAATACTGTAATAACAATTGCTATGTCTAATCTAAAATTAAAGAAAGATTGAATTTCAAAACCATTCTCTGTTAATAATGATACAACTATTGGATCTGCAATTTTCATGATTAAAAATATTAATAGTAAACCAGTTGATCCACCTATTAAACCTATTAATCCTGATTGAATTAAAAATACTATTAATACCTGTGTATTTGAGGCTCCAATTGCTTTAAGTACACCTATTTCCTTTGTTTGTTCATATATACTCATTATCATTGTATTTATAATTCCAATTGCTGCTACAGCTGCAGATACTAATCCAAACATTACTAATGCTACTGTTAGTCCTAATGTTATATTTCCTAAGATTGATAATATATCATCTGAAGAGAATGTATCATAATTATATTTTTCTTTAACAAAATCCTTATATTCTTTTACTTTATCGTTTTGCACTGTTACATAGAGGTTATCATACCCTATCTCCTTTACATACTCACTACCATTATCAAAACCTCCAAGGGATGCTAATATCTTTGTACTATCATTTATATGTAGAATAGCATCGTTTTTATCTTGCCCAGGATTAAATACTCCTGATATTGTGTAAGTGAATTTCTTACCTATCATATTTTTAGATTTACTACTTAGCATTGAAGCAGTAGAAGGAACTAAATGTACTTTCTTCCCTATTGCTTCCTCGTTAGTTAATTTATAGAATTTTGTGAATGCAGTTGATACCCAAACTTTTCCTTCTTCTTGCTTAATTTCATTATTTTCAGGGTAAAAATCTGAAAAATATGAGTTATCAGATGCTGTTTCCCATCCAGCCATTACTGCTTGTGAATATGGTACTTCTTTAGTATCAAGTATCATATCTAAACCCATTAAGACTGTCATTTTAGAAATTTCATTTACATACTCTTGTGCTTTCATCTCATTTATAACATCTTCATTCATAATAACTACTTTGTCTTGTTCTTGGTCATATGTTGTTTCACCCATACCTGTAAACATTGAGAATGTACCACCCTTTGATACAATTACTTGATTTGGTTTTAATACTTTATCAAATTGATTTACTAGTAGTGCTTGTAAATCTTGCATACCAAACAGTATAAAACTGATTAAGAATACCGCTATTGTTATTCCTAAACTAGTTAAAAATGTTCTTAATTTTCTTCTTAAGACTAAGTCTAATGCATATTTAAACATAATTATTCCTCCTTTAATATCTTACCATCTTGTAAATGAATTGCTCTATCAACTTGGTTAAATTGATCTATACTATGTGTAACAATTATGAGTGTTGTATCTTCCTCTTCTTTTAGTTGGAATAATAGATCAACTATCTCTTTTGCTGTTTTACTATCTAGGTTACCTGTAGGTTCATCTGCTAGTAATATCTTTGGTTTAGAAATCAATGCTCTTGCTATTGCAACTCTTTGTGCTTGACCTCCTGATAATTCATTTGGTTTGTGATTTGCTCTGTTTTTAAGTCCTAGTCTATCTAATAAATACTCCAATCTAAATTTTGCTTCCTTATTATTAAATTGCTTACCAAATCTAATAGGAAGAAGGATATTTTCTGAGACTGTTAGTGTAGGTATTAGATAGAATTGTTGAAATATAGTTCCAACATATTCTCTTCTATAATTATTAAGGTTATATTTTTTAATATCTATATCATTGACTATTAATTGACCATCATAATCATTATCTAAACCACCTAATATATTGAGTAGTGTTGATTTTCCTGAACCTGAGTGACCAACAATTGCAACGGCTTCCTTATATTTTATTTCTAGATTAAGTTTATCAATAGCTTTTACTGATACACTTTTTCCTGTCTTATATATTTTTGTTAAATCTTTTATTTTTATCATATCTGTATATATTACTTCGATTCTATTATAAATACAACTTTTCTGTTATTAATTTGTAATAATTCTTTTCTCCATTGATATATCTCTTTTGTTTTAACTATTTCATCATTTGAAAGTACATCTACACCAACAGTAAGTAATGTATTGTTATTAAGTGTTTTGACAAGATCATTAAACATATATTGAGATCTATATGGTGTTTCTATAAATATTTGTGAACTATGTGTTTCAAATGATTCCTTTTCTAGTCTTTTTATTTCTAATATTCTTTTCTCAGGTATTTTATTTAGATATCCATTAAATTTAAATCTCTGACCATTTAGCCCTGATCTAATTAATGTATCTACTATTGAAGATGTTGACCCATAACTCTTTATATCTATATTATTCATTTGAGCCATAAATACTAGTTTTGTACCCATATCTGCTAAGCAAGGTATGCCAGCATCTGATATCAATCCTACATTATGACCCTCTTTTAATAGATTTAAAATTTCAAATATCTCATTACTATTACTATTTTCATCTAGTTTAAAGAATTCCTTTTCATAAACCTTAAGTCCTTCTATATCTTTTAATGATTGTCTACCTATCTTTGGTGTTTCAACTACAAAATATTTTAATGAAACTAGTATCTCCTGAAGCTGTTTGGTATAAAACCACTCGGAACTAATTGGTAGGTTATTTACAGAGTTAGGTATTAAATATAATATGCCTGTTTTCATTAATATGTTCTATAAAAATTAGTATCAATTTCTGTGAGTTTTAATTTCCAAATAGCTGGTCTGCCGTGTGGGCAGCTATATGGTATATCACATTTAATTAATTGATTATATATTGATATGCACTCTATATTAGACAAACTTTGTCCTTTTCTAATACTAGAATGACAAGCAATAGTTGCAAGTACATCATCCAGTTTTGTTTCCATATCTCTATTTGAATCTATATTTTCTACAAGTGCTCTTATCGTCTCTTCTATTTGATTATTATTTATATATGCAGGGAATGAGTTAATGAGTAATATATTGTTGTTTATATCAATATGGAATCCTAATTTATTTAAAAACTCTATATTCTCTTGAATATATGATACCTCAATCTCATTTAGTATTATCTCAATTGGTACGAGTGTATTTTGAATATCTGTACTTAATCCATTATATTGTTTCTTTAATTTCTCAAATGTTATTCTTTCTGCTGCAGCATGTTGATCTATCATCCATAATTCTTCTTTGAATTCTATTATTATATATTTATTAAATATCTGAATTGCTTTTACTATTTCATTTGTATTAGTTGGTAATTTACTACTCTCTTCGTTTGTGTTGTAGTACTCTAGTGCTTTTTTACTGAATTCTATACTCTGTTTTACACTATATGATTTATTATTATTAAAGTTTATCTCATTATTATTTCTATTATATATTCCTGAATCTTTTAATAATGGTTGGGAATATGACTTTGAAGGTTGTAGTATATCCTTGGAATTATAATTCATTACATTACTATTTTCCTCTTTTATTTCACTTTTTAAATTTTGAGATACTAAATCAGTTATGTATGAATATATTCTATATGGATTTTCAAACCTTATCTCTTCTTTTCTTGGGTGTGCATTTACATCTATTAATTTCGGAGAGATATTAATGCTAATTAAATATGGTATTCTTCGACCTTGAGGTATGAATCCTTGATATCCTTGTATTATTGATCTTGTTATACCATTATCCTTTACAGGTCTGTTATTAATAAATATATATTGCTCATTTGTCTTATCTGTATTGTATTTCGGATGAGCTATTAACATCTCTGTTTTCATACCATAGCTTTCTGTACTAATATCATTACTATCCTCTACCCAGTTACTCTTTAATACTTTCTTAATTCTTTGAGTATTAATTCCTGGTAGTTCCTGTATCTGTGGTAGATTAAAAATCTCCTTTCCATCCTTTGTTAATATCCAGTGAATATTTGGATATATTAAAAAATATTGTATTAATATATCTAATATCTTCCTGTATTCAGTTTCAGGTGTCTTTAAAAATTTTTTTCTTGCAGGAATATTATAGAAGATGTTTGATACAGAGATTGTTGTACCTCTATCATGAGGAGCCTTGACTGTATCTAATGGGGTTATACCATTAAACTCCAATTTATATCCAAACTCATCAGTATCTGTTCTTGAGATTACTATTACATTTGCAATTGATACTATAGTTGAAAGAGCTTCACCTCTAAAACCCATTGTTAAGAGTTCATTTAGATCATTAATACTTTTCAATTTACTTGTACTATGTGCTTCAAATGCAGGTATTAAGTTTTCTTTAGATATTCCAACTCCATTATCATTTACAGTTATATTTGATATTCCTCCATCAGTAATAGAGATAGATATTTTTGTACTTTTAGCATCTATACTATTATCAATTAGTTCTTTAATAATTGAGGAAGGTCTTTCAATTACTTCTCCTGCTGCTATTTGATTAATTACCTCTTGTGATAATTTATTAATATTGTTCATAAATATATTGTAGCATATTTAATTATTATATCTCTAATATATTAATAATTGTTTATACTTTCATCTAAATGTATAATACATACATGTCAAATTCATTTAAACTATCTTCTTCATTCTCTCCATCTACAGATCAAGAGAATTCAATTACAAATATAGTTAATAATCTATCAAATAATATAGATAGACAGGTGTTATTAGGTGTTACAGGTAGTGGTAAAACATTTGTTATGGCCAATGTGATTGCTAGAACAGGTAGACCTACATTAATACTCTCACATAATAAAACACTTGCAGCTCAATTATATGAAGAATTTAAAGAATTCTTTCCTGAAAATGCTGTTAAATATTTTGTTTCATATTATGATTATTATCAACCAGAAGCATATCTTCCTGGAAGAGATATCTATATAGAAAAGGAATCTCAAATTAATCAAGAGATAGAAAAATTAAGATTTAGTGCAATGAATGCAGCTATAACTAGAAAGGATACAATAATTATTGCATCTGTATCCTGTATATATAATATTGGGAGTCCTGAAAACTATTCAAATAAAGCATTGGTATTAAAAGTAGGTGATAATATACCATTATCAAAACTATCAAGGGAATTATCATTTATGAGATATACTAGATCTGCAAATGATTTTATTAGTGGTATGTATAGAGTTAAAGGAGATTTAATTGATATATTTACACCATACTCAGAGTATCCTATACGAATTCAACTATTTGGAGATACTATAGAAGAGATATACTATATTGATCCATTAACCTCAAGAAGAATTAATAAAATTGAGAGTATTGAAATATATCCTTCTACATCATTAGTGTATGAAAAAGAAGTATTAGACACTGCTATTATTAAGATTGAAAAGGATTTAAAAAATAGGGTTGAATTTTTAACTAGTATTGGTAAGCATTTAGAAGCTGATAGATTAAAACAAAAGACAGAATATGATATAGAGATGTTAAGAGAAGTTGGGTATTGTAAGAGTATGGAGAACTATTCAATATATTTTGATGGTAGAGACCCAGGACAGCCACCATATACACTACTAGACTATTTCCCTAAAGACTACCTATTATTTATTGATGAATCTCATATTACAATCCCACAGATTGGTGGTATGTTTAATGGAGATAAAGCTAGAAAAGAGAATTTAGTTGATTATGGTTTTAGATTACCTTCTGCTAAGGATAATAGACCTCTTAAATTTGAAGAATTCCAAAAGAAACAAGGTAGTACAATATATGTATCAGCAACTCCAGATCAGTGGGAACTGGATGATAGTAACCATATTGTTACAGAGCTACTTACAAGACCAACAGGTCTTCTTGATCCTGAAATTATCATCAAAAAGAGTGAGAATCAGATAGATGATGTAATACTTGAAGTTAAGAAGAATATTGAGAAAGGTCAAAGAGTATTGATTACAACACTTACAAAACGAATGGCTGAAGATTTAACATCATATCTTAAAGATATAGATATTAAAGTACAATATTTGCACTCAGATATAGATACAGTAGAGAGAGTTGATATCCTAAGAGATTTAAGACTTGGTGAATATGATGTATTAGTTGGTATTAACCTTCTAAGAGAGGGTATAGATCTTCCAGAAGTATCTCTAGTTATAATACTTGATGCAGATAAAGAAGGATTCTTGCGATCAAAAAAGAGTTTAATTCAAACAATAGGTAGAGCAGCAAGACATGTAGAAGGACGAGTGATAATGTATGCTGATACATTAACAGATAGTATTAAATATGCTATTGAAGAGACAAAAAGAAGAAGAGAATATCAAATTGAGTATAATAGAATTAATAATATTGAACCAAAAACAATTGTTAAGGAAATCAGAAGTAGATTAGTAGAGAAGGTAATTGATGAAGATGATTTAGGTATAGATGATGAAAGATTAAAGAATAAGGATATTAAAACACTCATAGATACATTAGAACAAGAGATGTTTAATGCAGCATCAAATCTACAATTTGAAAAAGCAGCTAAATTAAGAGATAAGATTAAGGAACTTAAGAGTAATCTTTAATTATAGAGATATTGCCTTAGTAGTATCTGTATATATAAAGTATATTCCATTCTTTTTCATCATAAAGTCTTCTCCATATGTTTTTCCTTGTTCTTTCTTATATGTAACATACATACCTTTTGTAGTATCCCAATACGATATTATTACATTATTGCTAGCCATTTTAGTTATAAATTGGGTAGCCTTTAGTTCTTTACTCCCCATTACTATCTGATTCCAACCTTTATTTATATTAAAGGTATTATTATCATTCAATTTTGTACCAGGTAGTACTAGTTTAGTTTCATCCTTATGAGATACTTGAGATACCATTATATACCCTACTGATCCTTCAATATTAAAATCTACACCTAGGTATTTTCCTATATTGTTTTCATCGACCCTTATTCCATCTGCCCAACTTCCATTTTTAAAGTATGATATATATGCAACTTTTACACCTTCTACATTTATATAATTTAGTAGTTCACTAGCTTTTAGTGCTCTATTATTTACCTGTGGGTTAAAGTTAAAACTTATTATATTAACTCCAGCATCAATATTTAAACTGTATACATCTGACTTTCTTGTTACTTTTACATCAAATTTTGAAAATGCTAGTAATTGATCTGAATTATCCTGATATCCTAACTTATTATTCTTATTAATATACAATCTATACTTCATGTTTTTATTTACAGGTAGATTACTTACCTTGTTTCCTTTAATTTCAATATCATATAACCCATCTGTATTAAATGTGATAATACTATTTTCTACATTATCTATATAATCTGTTTCTGCAAATACTTTATTTAACAATCCAAGTATCTTACTCTCTGATCCTTCAGTTATTGGAATATCTAATATATTATCCTTAATTACATTTGGATCTGCCATAATACATTTTGGATGGGTTCCAGTACTTGGACCAACTATATTCTGTCCCTGTGGCTTAGGAAAACCATTTTCACAAATTATTGGATATCTTTTGCCATCACATGCTGCATCTGTTGTATATGGAATTTGAGTTACATATACAATTGGATCTGCAGGATTATTTCCTGTTCCTATTTTATACCTATCTGCACAATTGAGTGTTCTCTCAGAATCTGTAAAGAATTCTGTTGCATTTTGAGTTAATACTGCACAACATACTCTTGGTATCTGTGTTTGGGGTGTAGTATTGGGGATATTTGTTGTAACTACACTTGTTGACTCATCAGTTGTTGATGGTGTTGATGGATTATTTTCTGGGAAATAGCTACCATTTGTAGATGGAGTACTTGGTGTATTTGTTGTTAATCCATCACAGTTTAAATTCTTTTCTGCTTTTGATGTATCTTTAATCCATGTATAGTCAGATCCTTTACCATATGATTTCCATTGTAATTCTAAATCTTTTACATATTGATTTCCTTTTGCCATATCACAACTAGAACCAGTCCAATATCCAGCAGCCCATCTAGCTAAGTCAACAGTTAGTGATGTAAGACATTTTGTATGTGGTAGTGCATTAAACATCTCTACTTGTGATTTAAGATCTTTCTTTGGGGTTGTATTGCATGGGTATGGTTTAAACTTTGAATTTCCACCATAACAATGAATACCCATATCCTCAACTGTTGGGTATTTTGTATAATTTGATGCACCAGATTCATGCATCCATATATCTAATACAAATGCTGGATTAAGACCGTCTTCCCTTGCTTTACATGCTACATATTCAAAACATTGTTCGGCATAGTTTCCTGTACCTGCTAGTCTATTTGCATAACTTACAAATTGAGCCTTATCTATTCCTGCTACCTTAAACTTATTATCATCTAGATTTGTATTACACACCTTATTAGGGAATATTGTACTTCCTGTTGGTAGTGTTGATGATGTATGTGTTGAACCTGCTTGTAGTGTTCTACTCTCACATGCTTCTCTTGTTACATTGGAATGTTGTGTAACAGCAAGTACTCTTCCTTGTGGTTTTATTGAATTTACAGGAAATAGTTGGGAACAATTACCAGAATTTTCATAATCATAGTAGTCATTTGTTCTACCTTGATATTTAACTACACAACATATACCAGTACCTGATGTACTACCAGAATTTGATGATCCAGAGCTTCCATTATTTGTACTTCCATTGTCTGTATTTCCATTGTTTGTACCTGTATCATTTCCAGAATTGCTATTGTCTGTAGGAGGAGTATAACCTGCACTATTATCCGGTTTCATTGCTTCACATGTTTTTCTATCTACACTTAATTGTTGTATTTTAACTAAAGCTTGTCCATCACCATTTATTCTTCCTAATTTAAAACAATCATCACATGAAGAACAAGTATCACCTTCTTCGTAGTCCATATAGTCCTTCTCTCTGCCTTGATAGCTTAATTGACAACAAAAACCACTTGCTGCATTTACCTTAGTGATAAATGGAGAATTAATCTTGGAATTTGTATTATTAATATTCTGTTTGATTGATGCTATTGATATAGTATTAAGAGGATTATCTTGCTGTCCCATTAGTGCAAATGTTCCTGCCATTTCATATCTATCTTTACCCTCAGGTACTATGTATATAATATCTCTTTGATCAAGGTATTGTATTGTTAAATCTTTTCTTCCATATTGAAATTCACTTCTATTAACTGTCCAACCTCCATCAGTATTAACTAATGAGGCCCTTATTTCTGAACCTGTATTTTCTATTAAAGCCCCACTCTCATCTGTTTTATATGCTTGAGAAAAAACTATCATATCACTAAACTGTACACTTTCATTTCCAAGTGTTGATATATCTAACTTTCCATATGATACTTGAGGTATAGTTATAGATATGTCTTGTGTTGATTTTGTTTCAAACCTGAAATCTGATACTGTAGCTATATCATCCCAATCAACATTTTGATTTGCATCAAAATATGTAAATTCACTAATACCATTTGAAATGTTAAAGCTGTATTGAGTATCTTGATCTAAATTATTCAATGTAACAAAGTGAGTATATCTTTCTTCTTCACCTCTAATATCTGAATATTTTAAACTCCCATTACTTGTTTGAAGTATTACGAATCCTTTAGTTGGTTTATCAGTTGCCCAAGTTATGGTTGCTGAATTTGATGATATATTTGATACCCTAACTCTATATACAGAGATATTATAGTACTTGTTGTATATAAATATACCTGTAAATACAATTAATGAGATTGCTACAAGTGAGAGAGCTATCTTTATTATAATGTTTTTTGAAATCTTTATCATTTTGTAAATGTAGTCATATTATATTTTATTATACATCAACAATATTATTTAGAAAATGAATGTCTAATACTTCTTATTTTTGCTACTGCTAGCTCAATTAGTGATATAGCATCAACAAAATAGCTAGAAGAATCATTATTCTCTTCTTGTAAATGTGTTATATGTAATTGAAGTATTTTAGATATTTCATTCTCTATCATTTTTTCCTCATCTTTAATTATATTTAGATCATTTTCACTGTATGTAGTGAAAACTATTTTAATTTTAGATATTAAATCAAGAAGTATATAAGTAAGAGCATTTATATATTCAATCTGATACTCATTAAATCTTTTATTACTATTCATTAGTTTTATTAATATTGTGCTGAAATCCTTTCCTAAATCTCCTAGCTGCTCTATTGTATTGGATACTTTGACTAGGGTAATTACACTTGTAGCAGATAGTCTTGTCAATTTCCTATTAGATATATCTAATAGCTCTTTGGATATCTCATCATCTAGATAATCATTTAAAGTTTCTAGTTTATCTATTTTTAATATATTTCTTTCAGAATTCTCTTTGAGAATCTCAAGTGAAAAGGTAAATATCTTAGATGTCGTATCTAGTGAATGACTCAATTCTTTATTTATAT
This sequence comes from uncultured Candidatus Saccharibacteria bacterium, assembly GCA_964546485.1. Taxonomy (GTDB): domain Bacteria; phylum Patescibacteriota; class Dojkabacteria; order SC72; family SC72; genus CAZJKB01. The sequence continues at coordinate 12,200 of CAZJKB010000012.1, forward strand.
TATTAAGCCTCTCTTTTGAACTCTTTATCTTTTTAATATGTTTAGTTTCAAATAGTATCTCTTCTTCATCACCTTTAATTATATATTCGATTAATTTAGAGAATGGTGTTAAGAATATTAAAAAGAACACTGTTGTTATGAGGTTAAATAATAGGTGAGCAGTTGCTGTCTGTGTTGCAATATCATTTGAAAGTGATTGTATTAATATGGAAAATGGTTTCAAAAATATTAAGAATACAATAGCTCCTATTACATTAAATATAAAGTTGGAGATACCTGTTCTTTTGGCAAAAAGATCTAACTTTAAAGCAACGATAAATGAAGAGATACTAGAACCGATATTTGCCCCTAAGATCATAGCAATTGCTATATCTATATTTATTAATCCAGTAGCTGAAATAATTACAAGAAGACCAGTAACTATTGAACTTGATTGTACAATTATTGTTAATAGTGCACTAATTAATAATCCTATTATAGGAGAGTTAATACTTGAAAACATACTTATTACACCAGGATTATTCTTTAATGGCTCCAATGTATCAGACATAAAATTCAAAGAGAATAGAATAAATCCTAAAAAGAATATTGATTTACCAATTAATTGAAATCTCTTTCCTAAGAATTTGATTATGAACCCGAGGACAATCAATATAGGAGCTATAAATGAAGTATCTAGTAATGCCAATTGTGCAGTAACTGTTGTACCTACATTTGCTCCAAGAATAATTGCTAAACTATTTTTAAATGATATTACACCAGTACTAACAAGCATTACAGTTATAGATGTAATTGCAGTACTAGATTGTACAAATGCTGTAGATATTGCACCAAGTAAACTAGCTAATATTGTATTTTTTGCTAATCTAGAGATAAATACTTTAATTGTATTAGATGTATTTGTTAATACTTCTTTTCTAAAGTTATCAATAGCAAATATAAATACTGCAAGTGCAGAAAGGAATGCTAGTATAAATTGAATACCTATATTCATAGTTAATTTATTTTCTTATATATTGGACATAATATATCATGCGAATTTGGTAAGTATCCAGTAGATAATAAGAATTCTTTAACTATTTCTCCCCCTGTAAACTTAAAATTCTTTTTAAATAACCTTACCCAATCTGTAATAGAACTATCTTTATTAATATCTAACCAATTTTTGAATGATTTATACTCTTTTTGTATTTCAATTATTCTTTTAGCATTGTATATTGTTGCATCTATTTTTAATCTATTTCTAATTATATTGGGATTATTCAATAACTTTAATCTATAATCTTCATCAATATTGGCAACTTTTTGTAAATCAAAATTGTAGAATGCTTCATCAAAAGACTTCTCTTTCTTAAGTATTGTTAACCATGATAATCCTGCTTGATTTATTTCAAGTATTAATCGCTTAAATAGTTGATTATCATCGACAACAGGAAATCCATACACATTATCATGATAGTATTTATCATATTCGTTAACATCCTTACTATTACAATATATACAATATTGATTTTGCATAGACTATGGTCTTAAAGTACCTCCAAATACCTGCCATGCAAGTAGTGATTTAGCAACAAGGCTAAGAATTATGTACATATTCTCTCCAAACAGATAGCTCTTCCAAGGGCCTACTTTCTTATATTGCAATACCATATTTACTGCAAAACTGTTAAAGAAAATAAATATGGATACATATATCCAATACACAAAATCAGGGATGTTACCACCACCAAATTCTGTAGCTCCATATACATATATTCCAAATACAATCCAAGGAACTATACCTGAAATACAACCTAATATATATGTAAACCAATCAACTCTCTGTTTTCCTTGATTGTATACTTCCATTGCAAGACCAAGTAGGTTCATTAATGCATCTAAAACAAATATCATTACTAAACTAGAAAGATCATAAATACCAGTTAGAAGACTTATTGCAACCATCATAACACTTGCACTAAGTGCATATTCATACCATCTAGCTAAATTCATTCCTTTATTTAAATTCTCTTCGTACTTTTTTCTATATACTGTTGCAATGAATAAATGTGCAAACGAACTCATTAAGAAGAATAGTATTACAAACCATGCAAGATTTACTTCGAATAATATCTCTGTAGCTGGTAATAATTTTTTAAGTTCAACATCAAATCTAAGGAAATTAATAGTTATAGGAACAATTCCTTTATTGGGATCACTTAAGAAATATACTGCAATAGCTTGAATAAAGTGAAGAAAAGACATAAATAAGTTGAACTTATTTAGTTTATTATATGT
>CAZJKB010000013.1:0-13730 GCA_964546485.1 uncultured Candidatus Saccharibacteria bacterium
TTATATTAGTAATAAGAATATAAATAGAAAAGTTATATTTAATGTAACAAATAATAATATCCAATCTCAAATAGATATAAATCTTCTCATAGAGAATGATTCCCAGTTAATATTAGATATAACTGTAAATACAATAGGGGTAGTAGATTCAAATATAACATTAAATATTAATTGTATTACAATAGATAAATCTAAAGTTATTGTATTTCCCAAATTAGAAACTAAATCAAAATACAATATATTAAATCATAAAGTAACAATAGGGAGTATAACGCAGGAAGAATTAGAATACATTAAATCAAAGGGTTTAATATATGATGATTACATACAAATATTAAAAGAGAAATATATCTAATAATTTCTAATAACTACTTCATCAACATACTTAAGCATAATATCTTTAAATATTTCTAATTCATTTGATGTGTATGAACAAGAATTATCCAATGTTTTATCAATAGTCTTTCCTGCCCTAAAGTTTTGAATGTAATATATCTTAGAACCTTTTATCAATTCTCCAATCTTTTTAATAACTTCTTCATTATGTAATCCCTTCATTACAGTTGTTCTAAACTCATATTCCTTACAACTATTTTTAATCATTAAGATAGATTCTGTTATATTTTTAAATTGCATACCTCCATTTAAACCTTGTTTATATATTTCATCATCATACTTAATATCCATGGCATAATAGTCAATTAGTCCTGACTCTATAATCTTTTCTAATCTATCAGGAAATGTTCCATTAGTATCTAATTTAATTAAAAGTTTAGGAAATTTATGCTTAATTTTTTTAATAAACTCTAGGAGATCTTTATGAACAGTTGGTTCACCACCAGTAATAACTAGACCATCTAGTACATTAATTCTTTTATCTAGATGATCAAATACTTCTTGTTCTGTAATGAGTAATTCTTCATTTAGCTCTTCTGTTACTAATTCTGGATTATGACAATATGGACATCTTAAATTACAACCATATGTAAAAACAACAGAAGACACTCTACCAGGAAAATCTAGTAGGGTAGTTGGTTCAAGATGTTGTATTAACATTTACTTTAACTTTTAACTTTATATGTTTTTCTATCTTTAAACTCAGCCTTTTTCCCTTTATTCCATTGTGCAACAGGTCTAATATATCCTACAACTCTAGAATATACTTCACATTTTTGATTATTAGACTCAACCACACATTTAGGACAATATTCATGTTCACCTTCTAGATATCCATGTTTAGGACATATACTAAATGTTGGAGTTATAGAGAAATATGGTAGTTTATAATTTTCTGCAACTTTCTTAACAAATGATCTAGTTGATTTCCAACTTGGCATTCTTTCACCTAAAAATAGATGAAGAACTGTTCCTCCAGTATATTTAGTTTGAAATTCATCCTGCTTATCAAGTGCATCAAATACATCACTAGTATATCCAACAGGAAGTTGTGAAGAATTAGTATAATATGGATCATCACTTGCTGATGTAGCAGTTATAATATCTGGATATATCTTTTTATCTGCTTTTGCAAATCTATAACCAGTACTCTCAGCTGGAGTTGCTTCTAGGTTATATAACTGATTATCTTCATTTTGGAAATCAGCCATTCTTTCTCTCATGAAATCCATTATTTCAAGTGCAAATTCTCTTCCTTTTTCTGTAGAAATATCTTCTTTACCTTTAAAGAAATTAGAAACACATTCATTTAATCCATTAATACCAATTGTATTAAAATGATTCTTCCAATACCCACCAAATCTCTTATATATATCTTCCATGTAATATCTTGAATATGGATATAGTCCTTTTAATGTATATTCTTCTACAAAACTTCTCTTTATCTCTAAACTCTTTCTTGCAACATTCATTAAATTAAGAAGTTTATCAAATAGTTCTTCTTTTGTATTAGCAATATATCCAAGTCTAGGCATATTAATTGTTACAACACCAATACTGCCTGTTAATGGATTTGAACCAAACAATCCTCCACCTCTCTTCCTTAACTCTCTATTATCAATTCTTAATCTACAACACATAGATCTGGCATCATCAGGATTCATATCAGAACTAATGAAATTACTAAAATATGGAATACCATATTTAGCAGTCATCTCCCAAACAGGTTTTAATACCTCGTTATCCCAATCAAAATCCTTAGTTATATTGTATGTTGGTATTGGCCATGTAAATACTCTACCTATTCCATCACCTTCCATCATTATCTCTGCAAAAGCTTTATTGAATAGATCCATCTCATTTTGGAATTCCTTATACTTTTTATCCATATACTTTCCACCTATGATAACGGCTTCCTCAGCTAATTGTCCTGAAGGTACTACATCCATAGTTACATTTGTAAATGGGGTTTGAAAACCAACTCTTGTTGGTACATTCATATTGAATACAAATTCTTGTAGTGCTTGCTTAATCTCGGGATATGTCAATTTATCATAGTATATGAAGGGAGCAAGATATGTATCAAAACTAGAAAAAGCTTGAGCACCTGCAGATTCACCTTGTAGTGTATAGAAGTAGTTAACAACTTGACCTAATGCTGTTTTAAAATGCTTTGCAGGTTTAGAAGTTATTTTACCAGGTACTCCTGTAAATCCTTTGAGTAGAAGGTCTTGTAAACTCCAACCACAGCAGTATGCTGTGAGCATACCTAAATCATGTATATGAAAATCTGCATTTATATGTGCATTTCTAACATCTTCAGGATATATTGAATGTAGCCAGTAGTTTGATTGAACAGTTGTTGATATATGATTATTTAATCCTTGCCATGAAAAACCCATATTACTATTCTCATATACTCTCCAATCTAATTGATCAATATATCCCTTAACTAACTCATCAGCATCTATAAGGGATTTAATGTTCTTTAATTTGTTACTTACATCAAAATGCAATTTATATGCAGTACTAGTTTTTCCATGTCCTAAATCAACAAGAGTATTTGAAACAATCTCTCTAATCTGTTCAGTTGTAATCTCTGTATTCCCATCTAAATGATTAAGTATTCTTTTTTCTACCTCATCTGCAACTTCATTAGCTCTCTTTCTATTATTACCTCCAATGAAATCTGCTGCTTTATATATAGATCTAGATATCTTCGATTTATTAAACACTTCTTTTTCACCTGAGCGTTTAATAACAAAAATAGAAATATTTGAACTATTCTCCATAGATAGAGCAGTATAATTTTATTTAGGTACAACAAAAAGAGGGCAAAATAGCTTGTTATAACAATGAGAATTAATTTTAGCCATCATCAGTGTACATATAGAATGTAATGAAACTTTCACATCTGGTCAACAACCTATATAATGCAACCAATCAAGTTATAATCTACAATATAACCTTTTCAATGAAAATATAACAATACTACAAGATATATATTACAAATATTTTTACAATTTCACCCATTCTCTGATATATTGTGATATATGCAAAATGATCAATTAAGTGATGCAAATATCTTAGAGCTAATATCTAGTGATAGGAGAAACTTCACTCACATATACAACAAATACTACAATGCAATATATAGATATGCATATATTAGACTTAACTATACAAGAGAATTAGCAGAAGATATTACAGCAAATACATTTGTTAATGCATACAAAGCAATACATAATGTTGTGTTAGATCCACAAAGACAAACAATACTCCCATGGCTATTTACAATAGCTAGAAATGAAATAAATAAAGAATACAAAAAGAATAAAAATAAGATAGAACTAGATAAAGAAATTTTAGACATCATACCAAGTAAGATAAATGAAGAAAGTATTAATAATACTCAACTAGATGCAGAAATAATTCTAAAAGAAATTGCAAAATTAAAACCTGAAACTCAAGAAATAGTATATTTAAAAATATACCAAGATTATACATTTATTGAAATTGCAAATATGCTTAAAATAACTGAATCAAAAGCAAAAATGCAATATTACAGAGCAATAGAATATGTGACTAAAATACTTAATAAATAATTAAATATATGATGGATAATAGTATAGAAAATAAAATTAAAGATAGTATAGCAAGTATAAAGATTAACCCTGATGCAAAAGAGAGGGGATTAAATCTATTAAATACCCAATATACAGATAGTGGATATGACAAGAAGAATACTAGTATATTTAGTTTTCTTAAATTTGCATTGATATTCTCATTAATCCTAATAACAATACCAATATCAATAATTGCAATAGATAAGTATCAAAATAGAGATAAAGGAAATAATATAACTGATAATACAAATAATAATATTAAGAATACTAAAGCAACTCCAATTGTATTTAAAGGTGTTGATCCTTCCCTTGTAACTGATTATGTACTAGAGGCATCAACAATAGATATCTTTGATACACAAGCTCCATATGATGTCATTACAAAGAGTTTAGAACAGATGGATAACTTAATATCATTTAAAACAAATGAAAAAGTATATGATATAAACAATAATATAATTAATAAATATATTGGATATAATTATAATAATCCAGATATACTCTCTGCTGTACTTGAATATAAAACTAATGAGTATCATATAAAAGAAGAGATCTTTTCATCAAAAACGAAATATATAAGAAATAGAGAAAATGAATTAAACACATGGTCTAATTGGAAGATAGAGGAGAGTACTGATGATATTGTAAACAGATATATACCTTCAAATATAATAGAGATTAGTGAAGGAATAGAAATCCATAAAGAAAAATTAGATAATAATTATGTATATACATATAATTTTGAGAATAGATTATATCGATTAGTTATCACACCAAGCTTAACAATAATTCAAATAAGAATATCTGATAATGAGAATGTATTTGAAATTGATTATAATGAATTTAATAAAAACTACGGAATACTCCCTGCCAAGATGATGCAGCCAATCTCATGGATAGATGATAAAAATAAGATTATCACTAACATTGAAGCAAATATAACACAAAGCAATAAAGAGAGTCGATCATATATTGTAGAGTATAAAAATACAGATACCCTAAACCCTGAGATAATATATGGAACAAGAATTAATGATCAACAAACATATATTGATAGAGCCGAATATAAAATATCTCAAAAAGATAATAAAAAAGAGATTAAAATTATCGGAAACAATCTCTATATCTATCAAAATAATAAGTGGGATACTCAACAAAATGAAAATGGATATACAATTAATGATTATGAAAAACTATCTATTAATGAAGTTCTAGAATTCTATATATCAAATAAAAACCAATATACAGTATCAGAAATATATACATCTACATCACATTCTATATATTTAAAAAATATATCATACAAATTACAAGATAATACATCACCAACAAACTACTATATAGAAATCACATACAACCAATACTATGAAATTGTAAGTATATCTATACATAAATATAATGGAGATCAATACATATCTTCAAAATATATTAACTATCATAATCCAGTTAATACATACAGAATAGAAGTACCAACAGAGTTTCAACAACAAGAACAGACATTAATAATAAATAATAGTTGTAGTGAATACAGAGATATTAAAAAGATAATATCTAAATTAAAATTTGAATATTCATCATTATTTAATGTAAGAAATATAAAATCTAATCTATCAAACTGTGAATATATATTAGAGTATAACTATATGACTCTTCATATAAAGAATACTGATTCAATTACTCACAGTAACTACTTCTCAACTATTACAGATAACTCATATTCAATTCTCAAAAGTTTTAGTGATGGAAATAAGTTAATTAGAACAAATATAGTTGAAGATGAATATAAAGACTATCACTTCTCATATGGAACTATGAATACTGAAAATAAGTATATATATAAAAATACTAATACTATACAAGAATGGAACTTTAGTGCATACATACCAAGTGATAGATCACAAGAAGATATAGATAAATTCATCTCTATGACTGATAAAGTAGTATTAAGCTTTAAGGAAGAATAATTAACTATTTATACAATCTATACTTAACAAAAACTACCATAAGTGTAATTACAGATACAAGAGCAATAACTGCTCCTTTAATTAATTCTGGTTCCTGATTATTAAATATACCCAAGATTGCCCATATAATAACAAATGAAAATACGAACTCCCTATAATTAAGTAATAGATATATAGCAATAAGGGATGCTATTACAATCATAATAACACTCCATACAATAGGGGAGATACCAAAACCAGACCAATTAAGAGATGTTAATAATGCTGCGATATTTGCAATTGTTGCAACAGATATCCAACCTAAATAAAGTGTAAATGGATATCTAACAAACCAATTCATTTTATTACTCAACACTTTCCTATTTTCCACAACAACAATCATAAATATTTTAAGAAGAGTGAAAAGTATTACAATCATAAGTAATACTGATAACCAAAGAATTTCAAAATGCCATGTAAATATCCAAGCTGCATTAGCAAAAGCATTAATAATAACATATAAAGATATATTATTTATCATCTCATTATTTCTATTCTGTTTTAAAGACTGAAATACTCCAAAAGCAATTAGTCCAATATATATAAGCCCCCAAATAGAAAATATATAACCTGCAGGTACAAAATAATTAAAATATCTATTTGATACCTCTGCAGTTGTAACACCTCCAATAGGTAGTGTTGTTGCTAGTATATTTACAACAATCATTGATATAATAGATATATTTACAATTAACTGTCTTTTCGTTAACATACTACACTAAACTTAATTTATATATAATATAAATATATGCTTGCAGAAAAACAAAATCAAGAAGCACAGAATGTATCTATATTAGAGATTCTTAAGACAACAGATTCATACACATTAAATCAACAATTATATGAGTTAATTGAGAGTATATATCTGGATATTCATTCTGCATATGAAGAATCTCCTCACTCTACATTAGAATATATAAATAGAAATGCAACGATATTAATAGATAGAAATGAAATAATAATTACTAATACAAGAAAAGATGGTGTTAGGCAATATTGTATCAATAGATATGATTCAATAAATAAAAAACCAGTATACACAATAACTAAATTTAAAAGTAATATACAAACAGATTCTTTAACATTATCTTGTAATCCAAGAGATACTAAACATAAAAAGAGAGTCAGATTGATAGAATCTAGCCTATCTCATGGGTTAGAAAATTTCAGAAAAGATACCAAATCATTACTCTCAGAAATCTTTAATATACATCACCCTATAAATGCAAGACAATGAAATTAAAAGAAACATATCTAAAAGAGATTTTCTAAAACTAACAGAACTAACTGCGAAACTAATATTTATAGATATTGTAAGAGGTGGTGATGTATCTAAAACTGCAATAAATTGGTTAATGAACATGTATTATAAAGATGTATTTCTTACAAGATTCCCTCAATTTAATAACAAAGTACTATTTAGTCACGATTTAGAAAGCTTAAGAAATAAAAATTTAAAGATACAAAAGGTTGTCAATACAAGTAATTTAAATATAAATCCAAATAACATTAAATACATTGATCGTGATAGTAAAACAGTATGCAATGAAGATATATCATATTGGCAATGGAATCATGAAGGAAAACTTTGTAAGATGCTAAGAATAAAAATACAAGACACAGATGACTATTCTCTATATATGAATGTATGGACGGATGGTAAACTTCAATCATTTCCATTTATACAGGGTGGATTAAAAGAGAGAGGAGATGTTTCTTTTTTAATCAGTGGTAAGAATGGATTTACACCAACCGGTATTGTATTTGACTTAGAACATAATAAAGAGATGAACAATCTTGATATGATACATATTTTAAGCTGGAAGATAGGAAGAGGTGGACCTGCACTCACAGAGGATAAAATATTGGATAACAACTACTATTCAAACTCGCCAGGAAGTATTTTCCCAATAGATATCGATCTTTTAAGGCATGATCAACCCATGGATATATATCATGATATACCTAAACTAGGTCCATTCATTAATACACTATTTGCAAATGCTCATGTAATAGGGCATCATTAAATAGATATTTAAAATTAAAAATATTATCTAATGAAAGAAGTCAAAACAGCTGTAATTTCTGCAGCAGGATTTAGCACTAGATTCCTTCCAACTACAAAAACAATACCAAAAGAGATGATTCCAATACTAGATACACCAACAATAGAGTATATAGTAGAAGAGTTAGCACAATCAGGTATTGAAAATATCATAATAGTAACAAAGAGGGGTAATGCTGCAACTGAGGACTATTTTGACAATGTAGAGGAATTAGAAAATGCACTACTTAAAGCAAATAAACTAGAATATTTAGAAAGAGTTAAAAGAGTAAATAAGTTAGTAAAAAGAATTGCATTTGTAAGACAAGATAAAACTCTACCATATGGTAATGCAACACCACTAATATGTGCCCAACCTTTTGTCAAAGAAGAACCATTTATATATGTATTTTGTGATGATTTAGTAATAGGAGAAGTACCTGCAACAAAAGAACTAATTGAATATTATAAAAATAATGATGTAGATAGTGTAATCATAGTAGATGATGTAGAAATAAGTGAAGTGAACAAATATGGAATAGTAAAGTTTAAAGAAAATAATAAAGATATAGATATGATAATAGAAAAACCAGAGATATCAAACACACCATCAACTCTAGCATCATATGGAAGATATATATTCTCACCAAAGATCTTCAAATACCTAGATCCTACAAATATAGGTAAAAACGGAGAACTATGGATAGTTGATGCGATAAATAGATTTGCAAAAGAAAATATTGTTCAAACACTTAAACCAACAGGTAAATGGTATACAACTGGAGACCCTCTTAATCTATTTAAAGTCACTCTTGAAATAGCATCTAGAAAGCCAGAATACAGAGAATATCTTAAACAGTTTACTCAATCACTATCTTAATACCATAAAAAATGGTATAATGTGCAGTTATTGTAGATTCTCGAGAATAAGCACCATTAGGTTTAAATATTATTTTCTAGTTAATCTCTAACAAAAAAATAATATTAGTAATATATAAACCATGGGATATTTCCATAGAGGTAGTAATTTTGGCGGTTATAGAAATAATCGTAATAGAAGATCTGGTAGAAGATTTAGTGCGAATGCAATTAGTATAGATAAACTAATCGCTAAAGCTGTAGATACAAAACCAGTAAATATATATGTAGATGATTATGAATACTCACAATATGATATAAATTCTGTAATTAAAAAGAATATATATAATAAGGGGTATAGCAATCCTACACAGATACAATATCAAACAATTCCAGAAATATTAAAAGGAAAAGATATATTAGGATTAGCACAGACAGGGTCAGGAAAAACTGCAGCATTCTTAATACCAATGATTGATAAAATTGTAAAAAATAGGAATCAAAAATGTTTAATAATTGTTCCAACAAGAGAGCTAGCTTCACAAATTCAAGATGAATTTAGATCACTATCCGCAAATACAGGATTAAAGAGTGTATTAATAATTGGTGGTAGTAGTATGAGAATACAAGTAGATATTCTCAGAAGAAACCCTAATTTTATAATAGGTACACCAGGTAGATTAAAAGATCTAGCTGATAGAGGAGATTTACAATTGAATAGAATAAATAATATAGTTCTTGATGAAGTAGATAGAATGCTAGATATGGGATTTGTCGAAGATATTAACTATATTGTCAATAAACTTGAAACTCCAAGACAATCACTATTCTTTTCAGCAACAATGAATAGAAAAGCAGAAGATATTGCAAATAAATTACTATCAAGTCCAATAAAGATACAAACAGAACAACAAACACCAGGTAAAAATGTAGATCAAGATATCATTAGATTAGAAAAAGGTAAAACTAAGTACGATGTACTCGTAGAGTTACTAAACAATCAAGACTTTAAAAAAGTATTAATCTTTACATCTACAAAAAGAGAAGCTGATCAATTAAGTAGAAAACTAAGAGATAATAAAATATATGTAGAGGCATTACACGGAGATAAGAAACAATCACAGAGATCTAGAATTATTGATATGTTTAAACATGACAAGATTGATGTATTAATTGCAACAGATGTTGCTTCAAGAGGTCTTGATGTAAACAATATTACACATGTAATCAACTATGATATGCCAAATAACTATGAAGATTATATTCATAGAATAGGAAGAACTGGTAGAGCAGGTAAAAAAGGTTTTGCCCTTACTTTTGTATAAAAATATCCTTAAAGGATTGGGAAGCGCAATTATGTCTATCATCAATTTGATGTATTGTAATATTTGATCTTTTCAAATTATTCACAAAATCAATTAGTTCTTTATGACCACATTTCTCGTAGTCATTAATTGGTAAAATTATATGAATATTACCTTTAAATCTTTCAATTAGTTTATTTATCCTATCTACACATGAAATACGAGTTAAATCTTGTATAAATTCAGGTGTAATATAAAAATCATTATTGGGGGAAATATCTGTTTCACTGCTATATCTATCTATTAAACCTTGTCTAATTTCCTCTGAATATACTGGAGCAACAATATATAATTCTGATATACCATTAGTTAATTCATTATCTAAAAAAGAACCAATTAAACAAGCAAGAGAATGTAATAATAGTACAGATGGCATAGATTCTGAAATATGTTTTGCTAATAGATCTGTTTGTTCTTGAAGATCTAGTACTAGAATACTACCCTCATGCACACCTGATAAATTTGCACAAGGAATACCTAATCCATTAAATGGATTATTTATAGTCTCATTTGCACCCAATCCATGTACACCTAGACTATTATTTAAAATATTAAATTTTTCTTGAGCAGGCAGTGCAATACGAAGATCTAACAACATACCCTATATTATACTCTCATTTATCCAATTATTTAATACTATATCTCCTTGTATAGAGTGTATAACTATGATAATTTTAATATATATTTTATTACATAAACTATATGCCCCAATTTGTTCCAGGTATTTGGCAAAAAGAGATTAATATAAAGAATTTCATTGATTTAAACTATACATCATATACAGGTAATGATTCCTTTCTATCATCAACAACTGACAGAACAAAAAAAATACTAGACATTGTTAATAATTTAGTAAAAAAGGAAAAGGATAAGGGTGGAGTACTAGATATTGATACACTAATTCCATCAAGTATAACCAGTCATGCACCAGGGTATATAGATAAAGAGAACGAAATCATTTTTGGGTTACAAACAGATCAACCACTTAAACGATCTATTATGCCAAACGGTGGTATAAAACTCGTAGAAAGAGCATTAGAATCATATGGATATAGAATTGATCCTAAAGTACATGAAATATTTACAAAATATAGGAAAACTCATAATGATGGGGTATTTAGTGCATATACAGATGAAATAAAACTACTTAGACGAAAAAAGGTAATAACAGGACTACCAGATAACTATGGAAGAGGAAGAATCATAGGTGATTACAGAAGAATAGCTCTATATGGTATTGATAATCTGATTATTGATAAAAACAATTTCTTCAAAAATATATCAGAAGAGATGACAGAGGAGAATATTCGATTAAGAGAAGAGATATCAGAACAGATTAAAGCACTAAATGAATTAAAAGAGATGGCAAGTAGTTATGGATTTGATATTTCTAAACCAGCAAGTGATACAAAGGAAGCCGTACAATGGATATACTTTGGATATCTAGCAGCAGCAAAACAACAAGATGGAGCAGCAATGTCAATTGGAAGATTAGATACTTTCCTTGATATATATGCACAAAGAGATTTAGAAACTAATAGGTATAATGAGAGTCAGATACAAGAAATTATTGATGATTTTGTAATAAAATTAAGGGTAATTAGATTTTTAAGAACACCTGAATATGACCAACTATTTGCTGGTGGTCCTAATTGGGTAACATTAACACTAGGAGGAAGTACAAAAGAGAATAAACCCCTAGTTACTAAAACCTCTTTTAGATTTCTTCATACATTAACAAACTTAGGATCACATCCAGAACCTAATTTAACCGTACTTTGGAGCAAAAATCTACCAACAAATTGGAAAATGTATTGTGCAAAACAATCAATAAAATCGTGTGCAATACAGTACGAAAATGATGATATCATGCAACCATATTTTGAAGATGACTATGCAATTGCTTGCTGTGTATCAGCTATGAGAGTAGGAAAAGATATGCAATTCTTTGGAGCCAGAGCAAATCTTGCCAAATCCCTTCTTCTAGCTATAAATGGAGGAAAAGAGGAACCAATAACACATGATGTAAGTAAAACTATGAGTGATGATGTGCAACATCAAGGTGGAGATACAATAATCTCAAACCTTTCACCATTAAATGAAACAGAGTATTTAGAATATGATAAGGTATGGGAAAGATATATCTATGTACTTGATTGGTTAGCAAAGAGATATGTAAATACACTAAATGTAATACACTATATGCATGATAAATATCATTATGAAAGCATAGAGATGGCATTACACGATGGAAATGTTAGAAGATTAATGGCATTTGGAATAGCAGGACTATCTGTTGCTGTTGATTCATTAAGTGCAATAAAATTTGCAAAGGTAAAACCTATATGGAATTCAAATGGTGTAGCAGAAAGATATGAAGTAACTGGTGATTTTCCTAAATATGGTAACGATGACCCAAGAGTAGACATTATTGCTCATCAAATTACTAATCTATTCATAAACCTACTGCGAAAATATCATACATATAGAAATTCAATACCAACACTTTCTGTATTAACAATAACATCAAATGTAGTATATGGTAATGCAACAGGAGCAACACCTGACGGAAGAGGTTCAGGAGTACCTTTTGCTCCAGGTGCAAATCCAATGCATGGTAGAGATTTTAAAGGGGCAATATCTTCTCTTAATTCAGTCTCAAGTATAAAATACGAAGACTGTATGGATGGGATATCAAATACATTTTCAATAGTACCTCAATCGCTTGGGAAAACAGACATAGAAAGACAAGAAAACTTAGTACAATTAATGGATGGATATTTCATAGAACAAAAAGCACATCATCTAAATGTCAATGTACTCGATAGACAACTACTGCTTGATGCTCA
The DNA here is from genome assembly GCA_964546485.1 of uncultured Candidatus Saccharibacteria bacterium. Lineage (GTDB taxonomy): Bacteria > Patescibacteriota > Dojkabacteria > SC72 > SC72 > CAZJKB01. Next base: position 13,141 of record CAZJKB010000013.1, read on the forward strand.
ACTTCACCCAGAACAATACCCACAATTAACAATAAGAGTTAGTGGATATGCAGTTCTATTTAATAGTTTAAACAAAGAACAACAAGATGAAGTAATAGCTAGAACTTTTCATAATAGTATAATTAAAACGATAAATGAATAATATAAAAGGAAAAATACATTCAATTGAATCATTTGGAACACTAGATGGTCCGGGTGTAAGAACAGTTGTATTTCTACAAGGTTGTCCTAATAGATGCCAATATTGTCATAATGTTGATTGTGCAATAGAAGAGGGAGGTAGGTATTATGAAGTAGATGAACTCATTGATGAGGTTATGAAAAATAAAGGATATTGGAGTATAAATGGAAATATTAGAGGCGGTGTAACATTTAGTGGAGGAGAGCCATTACATCAAAGTGATTTTCTTCTTGAAGCATTAAAGAAATTAAAAGAGTTAAATATACATACTGTAGTTGATTCCTCAGCAACAGCTCCATTTGAAATAATAGAAGAGTTAATACCATATACAGATCTATGGATGATATCAGTTAAGCATATGGACAATGAAATACATAAAGATTTAGTCGGAAGAGAAAATACATTAATA
>CAZJKB010000014.1:0-5773 GCA_964546485.1 uncultured Candidatus Saccharibacteria bacterium
TGATATTACATATATTAATAATATGCAAACTGATTGGGAAAGTATAAAGATTGAGATAAAGAAAATTGTATTAAAGAATAAATAAACTATTTCTTCTTCATAGTAAATCATATATTATATAATATTCTAATATTTAATACTGCCAACATATGCAACTATATATAAACAGATTACTTGGATCAAATAAAGTTATACAGATGTTAACTTTAAGTGATTTTGGTATGAACTCAAGTGGAGCAATCTCAGGAGTTATATTTACACTCTTTGTTATTAACCAAATTCAAGGAGCAACAATAACTGATGCAGGATTATCATCACTGTTCTTTCTATCTTCTAGTGCATTATTAAATATTCCATTAGGACGGTTTATGGATAAAACTAAGGGATTTATGGATGAGAATATAATACTTGCATCATCACTATTCCTAAGAGGAATTGCTATGATATTACTAGCATTTTCAACACAAATATGGCAACTATATATACTTCAAGTAATACTTGGTATTGCAAGATCTATGAACTTTACATCATGGAGGGTATTATTTAGTAAATTTTTAGATACTAAGCACATTGCTGCTCAATGGAGTCTATACGATACTGTCATTGCAATTGGACTTGGAGTTGCTACATTAATTGGAGGTATATTAGGAGATATAGTTCCATTCTCCTATGTAATATTTATTGCAGGAATAATTTCAATTGTAGGTGGAATATTCCCATTACTAATGATCAATGATATTAAAGGCAAGCATTAAAAGATGGAGTGTATTGATATATAAAAGATATATAGTGCCAATACTATATATTTCAACAATCATACTTCTATCAATCTTTTTCTTCACAGATATATTTACTAACTCTGCATATACTCATGTAATATCATATTCAAGTGTAGAAAAGAATATTAAAAATGATTCTCAAGAGGTATTTTCCTCCATACAGATAATTAATACTGATGTATATAATTCAAGGAGAATTAGCATTGTTAAAGGTATATCTAAAGAAAATTTGAAATGGTGGGCATACCCTAGCAATATCAAAGAGACTACAAGAGATGGAAATGACCTATTAGTATTAGTGAATAAAGAGTATAGATTACCTAGCACATATATACCAAATGATTTAGTATCATTAAATAATTTAGGAATAAGGGTAAGTAATAATGGGCATTATGCAAGAAATATAATTGTAAATGATTTAAAGAAATTAAATGAAGATGCTAAAAAAGCAGGGATTACATTAATTATTAATAGTGCATATAGATCATATAGTACTCAGATTAGTACATATAACTATTGGTTAAGTATTAATGGAGGAAATGTTGACATAACAGATACAATATCTGCAAGACCTGGGCATAGTGAGCATCAATTAGGGACTACAATCGATTTTAGTAGTACAGAGACAGGAGGGGGTATAGGTGCACATTTAGCCAATACAAAAACAGCAAAATGGATAGAGAGTAATTCATGGAAATATGGTTTTGTTATATCATACCCTAAAGGTTATGAAACAGTTACAGGATATCAACATGAGTGGTGGCATGTAAGGTATATAGGTATAGAGAATGCAAAGGAGATGAAGGAGAAGAATATGATAGCTAATGTATATTTGAAAGGGAAATATAGAGATATAAATTTATGACGATATCATAATAAAACTATTAAAATATTCGTATTGCTGTTTCCGATAATCTATTAGTTGACAGTGTGATATTAATAAGATACTTTGTATGTATGAATCAAACAATAAGATATATAAAACTACTAATCGATATAAAAATTATACGAGAAAACCTTGCAAACAAAATGATTACAGAAAATCAAGCTATAGCGTTATTAAAGATTGCAGAGAATAAATTTAAAGATATAAAATAGAGATCAAAATGTACAAAGCAAGTGTTATACAATCAGTAGAATCAAGCATATCTAAAGGAGAAACTGTAAACAAAGGAAAACAATTAATCTTACAAGAATTAAAAGAATCTCTACAGATACTACCCATAGAAGGAGCAGAAAGGTTTAATTTAGAAGTTGAGAGAATAACATCAGAGGCCGAACAAAGCCTCCCTGAAACAACTAATACAGCTAATTTCATACAAGCAAAAGGTGAAATTTACGAAGCTTTTCAATCAATAGATCCCTATAAGAGTCAAGTGTATTCACATTGGGATAAAAATCAAGTGTATGAAAAAACGGCAGATGTACTAAATATACAAGCGCAATCAGAAATAGATACTGTTAAAGATCATCCTGAAAAATTAACAGAAGCAGACAATATATATATACAACGTGCAGTTGAAAAAGTTAATAACAAGGTGCAACTGAAAAGTATAAATGAACAGGTTGAAGTAAGATATTTATTAGCTCAGGCGATATCAAATGATGTAGTTTCAGGATTAATGCCCAATACTACTACCTATCAAGCATACTTGAATCGTTTTAATATTCCTTTTGACTATAATGATGCCAATCAGAGAGAACAAAGAGATAGAACAATTCCATTCTCAGCAGCCTGGGCAAAACAAAATATTAAAAACTTTCTTAACCCAACTGATAACTATATTCTAAATGAGAATGGAAAATCATTTATAAGAAATGAAGGAGAGAGAAGAGATCGACCATTGTACAGTCAAACGGCATACCATATTGATAAATTAGCAGAACGGTTAAAAAGTATTGATAATATAAAATTAAGTTCTGAAAAAATATTTGATATTATCAACGACTCTCAAACAAATTTAATTATAGGAATTCAAAATTCAACAAGAATCTTTACAACTCAAATCGAAGTACAAAATTATATTGATATTTTCTCAGAAGATAGTACGGAAACGGAACACTCAAAAGATTATCTTATCGTTGGAACCATTTTGGATAAAATCAAAGGGAGCTATTTAGAAGAAACAAAAAATATTAATGAATTGAAGATATTAATAAAGGAAATAAAGAGTGAGCAACTAAAGTCAGATATATTGAGCTCTATTTCTCAGATAAGCGGAGCAAGTCTTAAAACAAGAATCGGCATAGCTTTAATTACTGGAAATAATGAAAATATCCCAAATGATGAAACAAGTGCCGGAATGTACAACAAAATGAAACAAGAAATAGAGTCCTTACAATTAGAGAGTCACAAGAACAACATTGAGCAAAGAATAATGAATCTGCATCAAAACAATTTAATTATGCCCTTCGGTGAACAACATAATACTCAGATTTTCTTCTTGAAAGACTACCATACAGAACCTAAAGAGATCTATGAACAAATAGAGAGACATGAAGAAGCACTTCTTGAACGACAAAGAAACATTGAAATTATTAATCTAATGACTGATGATCTTACTCCAGAACAACAGATAGAGAAACTTCAAAACATCGAAAAAGTATTTGATTACATACAAAGCAAAGGAGGGATCACGCAATCTCTTGGTTATACCAGAGCAGCACTCTCAGTTATAGAATCTTCCACTCAAAGTCAAAATAATAAAGAGCCTTTGACTGAAGAACAAAGAAAAATATTTGCACAATTTACCCTTCTTAATATAACTTCCAACAATTACAATGAAAGAGCAGGAGCAATACAAAGTTTTGTTAAAGAAAATATACTAACAGCAGAAGAATTAGTTGCACTTCATAATATGAGAATTCATATACTTGATTCTTACGAAGAAACAAAGAAACTCAAGAATCCACAATATTATCGATCCCCAAGGTATACGAATATTTTAGATGGTTTGGTTGACTATAATAGTCCTTCAAGTATGAATACTTCGACGATCTTTAGAAACATAGGCTTATCATTAAAGAACCCAAAGATCTTAAGCGATAATCAATATTTTATACAAACACCAGATAAGAAACAGCCGTCATTTGGTGGACAAACAAACTGGACCTTACTTGGAGTTTCCAACCCAGGTAGATTTAAACAGCAGTTATCAGATATTACTAATGATAATAAGGAAATGAAAAAACACATTGTATTATCGAATCTAGAAATAAGCGACCTTGGTCCACTTAAACAGTTGCAATTATACTCAGGTGAATATGCATATAACAGTACTCAAATCGCAAATTATCAGCAAGAGGAAAACTGGGATAACGAGGATTTATTAGAAGTAAGAAATAATGCAACAAATATTTCGAGAACAGTTGGGGAAGTTATTGATATTTTCCAAAACAGTGAGAGTAGAATCGGACAGGATCTAATTGTTATTGATAGTGCACTTGTACAGCTTGAAGATATTAAAGAGACAATTAAGGCAGAAGAGGGGTCACCCCCACTTAAAAAGGCGCAAATATTAATCACTGAAAGATTAAAACTTCACAGCCCACAAGAAGGAGGAGTAGGTGTAATTGATCTTATTGAAAGTCAACTTAGAGCAAGAGGATTTGGAGATGAAACAGATATAATCCAATTGCTTAAAAAGGAGAAGAAAAATATTCTTAACCCATTTTTAGATATTAATAACTCAATTAGTAACATTCAAAACGCACTTGTTGAACTATTTGAAGAGAGATTAACGAAACCTTCTAATGATCTAACAGAAGCAATTCGTATTTTAAATGAAAATTCAAACCCACTTCTTGAAAAAGCAATTAATAGAATTAATGAAGAGGGAAAGATATCCTTACCAGACGGTAAAATATTAACATATGAAAATCTTGTAGTCGATCCAAATCTTATAAAACCAATTATAGTTGGAGCATACAGAGCAAATATGGCTCTTATTGCTGATGCTCGAGATAAAATACAAGAAAAGATAAGAGAAGGTAGACAAGGGTCCTATTCCGGTATAGAAGGGAGAATAAAACATCAGAAATCAAAAGAGATAATTGATAATCTAAGAAACAGAAGAATAGAGTTAACTGAGATAATCGAAAAAAGAGATTCATTAGAACCTAGCAAGACTTTAGTATATGATAGATTGATTCAAACTCTACCAATGGTAAAAGAGAGACAAAGAAAAATAGGTTTCCCAATAGAAAATAAGAATAGGTTACTAAAACGATATTTAGGAAAAAACAGACAATTAGTACAAGATTACTTGTAGTTTGATTATTAGAATCTTTAAAATTCTCAAGATATATAATTACATCGTGCTAATTCGCTATACAACAATTCTTTAATATTATATAAGTGATATAATATTGATTATGGATATTATTACTAAAATTCGAAAGACATTAAAACTTTATCAATTACTGGCAGTAATTCTTATCCTTTCTGGAATATCACTACTTCTTGTTCCATCAGTACCTCAGCTTTGGTATACAATAAATACATCTGCTACTCAAACGGAGATAAACACTTTAACAACTTTCTCATCACTAAATGATAAGTATCATAAGGAATCGACCATGAGTACTCTTCCTCCTTTTGATAAATCATTATCTAAAAAAAACATAATTACTATACCTAAAATTAATATGCAATCCGTTTTGTCTCAAGAATCGAATGCAGAAGAAGCATTAAAGTATGGAGCATGGATGGTAGATAACTTTCCATCTCCAAGTGACCTTGACAATCCAATAATTATCGCTTCACATAGATTTGGGTACATATCTTGGTCCAATGATAAAAGAAATAAGGAATCATTTTATAACTTACCCAAGACTAAAGAAGGAGACACAATTGAGATAGTTTGGGAACAGCGATTATATAAATACAAAATATATAAATCGGAAGAAAGCACAAAGATATCTGACTATAATGCTGATTTAATCCTATATACTTGCAAAACAATACAGTCTCCTCTACGAATATTTCGTTATGC
>CAZJKB010000014.1:5873-11952 GCA_964546485.1 uncultured Candidatus Saccharibacteria bacterium
TATCTTTAGGTATCCTATTGATTATCAATAACAAGCTTATCAAAGATAAACTTAATAGCTAATATTCATGAAAATTTCCTTAGTTTTACCCGTCTATAAAAAAGAAGACGAGATACTGAAGCAAATAATCAGATTAGAGAATTTTTTTAGAGATCAAAATTTTAAGTATGAACTAATCATAGTTATAGATGGTATCGTTGATAGCTCTAATAAACTAGTTAAAAGCTACATTAAACGAACGGACAACCAAAATATTATCCTTAAATACAATAAAACAAATATGGGTAAAGGATACTCTGTTCGAAAAGGGTTTCTTTTAGCTTCTGGTGATATTCTTGGATATATTGATGCTGATTTAGATATCAATTTAGAAACACTAGCACAGGCACTAATAACAATTCGAACAGATAGTGTCGATGCAATTTTTCCTTCCAAATTCAATACACAGTCAAAACAAAGTAATATGAGAAAAGCATACTCCATAATACTTAATATGATATATAGAAACTTCTTAAACATAAATCCTAAAGTAACTGACATTACATTTGGATTAAAACTATTTAAGAAAAACGTAATACATGATATACAATCTAAACTTCATATTAATAGATTTGCTATAGATGCTGAAATTGCATACCTAATATCAGAAAAGTATCACATTGAAGTTATTGATGGATTCTTAAATAAAAAACGAGCGAAATCTACAGCTACAAATATCTTTGAAATAATAAATATACTAGTTGATATTGTAAGAATTAAGTATATTCACGAAATCTACAATAAATATGTCATAAATATATTACATTTTCCACTTTCAAAGTAAACTTGCAATGATGCTCACCCCATAGTATAATTAGTGTGTAGGAGAAAGCTCTTTTACAACAACTATTTATTAAAAAGTTTTCATACATTAATAGATAGTTAACAACAGGAGGTGGTAATGTTATCTCTCAATGAATGGATGAGATAAATTGTTACATATAGTTTATATATTAAATATAGATTGTATGTAACAATTTATTCAAAACCCAAAAAGGAGAGCAACATGAAAAGCTACAGATTCGTCGTTTTCACAATTGTTTTAACACTGATTTTGGTTTCATGCGGCGCAATCGCGAGCAGTAACGAAGATGCACCCGAGGTAGCACCATCAGGCCCAGATTATGCAGGGACTCTGTCAGCAATAGGCACAAAATCGGCATTTGAAACCGCTGTGGCAATTTACACGCCAGAATCCAGCGAAGAGCCGATGAGCGCCTCGAGCACACCAGAGCCAGTCCCAGCAAAATGTAAGTTCCATGTCAAGATTCTTGTGGGCTCTCAAACCTACTTCGATCAAGATGTGGATAGCAGTTATACACACCCCGACACATTAAAGGCTGAAATCAAGGCCCGAAATGTCTCAGTCTATGTTACAACATATGACCATGGGGTGTTCTTCAATAATGGCGGAGATAACTGGATTGATTGGATCCCTGGATACCAAACAAATATCTTTCGTCAGCCAAAACCGGCAGGTGATTCAACGGGCTTTGCCCTTTGGTGTCAACAGCCGGAATAGGCACAAAACGGAAAAGGAGTTAGCATCATGCTATACAATACCACCTCCTGAGTACGTTTTAATGTATATTAGATAGAATAAATATATATTAAAACGCACTCAATAATTATTTTAAAGTCATCCTACCTAATTCAAAGATTTTCATAAAAAGATTATTTGGAAGATATCTAACAATCCTAATAATAATCCTCTGTATTACCATTAATACTTTTTGTCTAAAATCAGGAATAAGTATTTCCTCTTTAATAATTTCTTTTCTTAACTTATCAGTAAGTAAGAAGTGGTTATATATATTTGATAATGATTCTGAGTTATCTCTCACTCTGTATTTTAGTACGGTATTAGAGATATTAGCAAATTCCCCTTTCTTATATAAAAGATACCAAAGTTTAATATCTTCTACTTTTATTAAATCTCTTGGATACATTCCAACGTCAATAAGCGGCTTCTTTCTTATTATTACAGCTGGATGCGCAAATGGCGAAAAGAGGAAAATATTTTTCTTTAATTCACAATCTGACAATGAGTATTCCCTATGACCAATAACTTCTCCTTTAGCATTTATTAAATCAATTTGCCCTCCACAGATAATTACATCAGGATTATTTTCCATATAACTAAATTGATGGTCTAATCGGGTAGGGGACATAATATCATCAGCATCCATCCTTACTATATATTCACAATGTGAGTTTTCAATACCAATATTCAAGACATTTCCTAATGACTCTTGCTTATCACAGCGAATTGATAAAAATCTTTCATCTTTTCTAGTATATTTTTCAATTATCTCTTGTGTTTTATCGTTGCTTTCATCATCGATAATGATGCACTCCCAGTGTTTAAATGTTTGATTCAAAACACTTTCAAGAGCTAAATCTAGATACTTCTCTCCATTGTGTACAGGAATTATGATTGATATTTTATTTTGCATATTTATATCTCGATGGTCTTGTTAAGATTAAAACAAAGATCATTAAAAGTATAGCATAACCTATATAACCAAGGTAATTGGGCATAAATACTGCTAAATAATAACCATCATCTTCAACATACCAACCCTGCGACCAATCATCTACAACAAGAGATTCTCTAACAATAGTATTATCTGGAAGTATCGGTAGTACAAAAGTTAATATAAATTTAGGAAGTTGATAAATCCCTTTGTTCACCTTATATAACTTCCAACCATTATCATAACTAGTGTTTATCGATAAGTATTGAGGATATGTTACTACTTCTGAATAATACAAGGGCAAGTTAGATGACTTACTCATCATAACTGAATCCTTAAAACTGTTCTCTTCAATCTCAATCAAAAGCCAAGCATTAGGAATTGCTTGTATTTCTAAACTATTTAAAGAGTTCTCAGATAACTTAGAGTAACTCGTTACTCTATATGAAGGATAAATAAGATTTGAATTCTTTGGTTTGCTGAATACACTAATTTGTTCATAGTTTTCGCTATTTCTCTTAAAAAAGATGTTCTCTATACATCTATCTTCTAGACTATTTAGAAGACAAAGGGATCCTGGATATCCACTTTTATTTGTCGTGTCTGTATAAGTGTAAAAGAATCTACTATCTTTGTTTAGAGTAACATTATTAAACATTGAAATATAGTCGTTCTGAACATTCATATAGATCTCTTCATGAAGAGTGTCTATGTTAGATGGCGCAGAACCCTTACTTGTAGAGTAATCCCATATATGACCCGAATATTGTTTATATGAGTAATTACCTTTACTAAGAAGAAGTGGAATATAAAGAGAATCTTCACTTCCATCATACCTTTTATTTATTTTGCCACTAGTAGTAATACCAATAGGGAGACCTTTAGTGTACATTGTAATCTCTATTTCATTGAGATTAACCTGTGTCGCCTTTTTGGCGTTAATATATATATTTAAACTCAATTCATCACCTTTGATATTTTCAAATATAACAGTATCTCTGTATGATTGAGGAATTGAATATGTATTAAAATATTTATCAGTATTTATACATCTCTGTTCTTTATTGCTATATATACAATAACCCAAAATATCTCCAAGTTGAGCAATATATTTCATATCAACGCCATAAAATTCAGAGTACGGTAGACTAAAGGATAAACATCCAAGTCCCTTTCTTACATTAATACTAATATCACCCTTTTCACCTATCATTTTTATATTTTCAATATCACTTTTTTCTCCATCACATGTGTTCAATCTTAGTTTTGATATATCTTTTTGATATGACCTTTTCTGCGAATTAACCTGATAAATATTATCAATGCTATTATATGGAACGTCAATAAATATATTATCTTTTTTAAGATTATTAATATTAAGCATAATGCCACCTAGACTTAGATATTCCGTTGTCATATTGAGATCAAATTCCTTATATGGAAGGTGAATATTAGTACTTCCTTTGTATGGTAGTGCCGGAGTAACCCTCAATTTATGACCGATGAGTTGTACTTCTATTGGCATTCCATCCATTGTGGAGACATAATGTAGACTGGCATTCATTTCTTTGATTTCAATTATATTTTCAACTTTATGAATGTTTGTTCCCTGGAGTACGTCAAAGATTGTCTTCGAATTATCATTCTCCTTCTTGATAATCCTATACAGCTCTAGACTACCGTTATTCCATACTAACTCTTGTCGTTCTAGATTCCTCTTAAGAAGATTGAAATCTAAGTCAAACCCATATCTACCTTTAATTAATGATCTATCAACTAGAATATAGTCGACATTATACTTGTCGAGTTTCATAGCTAGAAGCTCTGGGTTACCTGAGTAATAAAGGTCTTCTATCTCCTCTATAGCAATTTCCGACGATGAAGAACCAACAGAAAGGCTTTTCTCTAATATAGGATTTGGGAGAAGGTAGTGCAAGAAGCCTGAACCATAAAAACCCCACTCATATTCTCTAAAATATCCATTATTTGCCGGAGGAAAAACGATTAATCTAGAATCAACTATTTTATTTTCTCTAATATAATCATTTAATTTCGAGTATGTATCAGGAATCTTTGCATAAACTCTTTGTGAGAATAATTTCCCATTGTATAAGAAACTACCAAAGAATAAAAACGAGAAAATGAATATTGATGCAAAAACAAGAAGAAGAATTCGTTGAATAGTTTGATGATTAGTAATACTTTTAACTAGAATACTGAAAACTGATACAAAACCATACGCTGCAGTAATTGTTAATGATATAAGATAAACATTTCCCCATTTTGAGGTTGGCCAACGAAATACCTGTCTAAATGTATCCCAACTATTCTGTAATCCAGAGTAGATGGAGCCGAATGGAGCATTCTCATTTACAATGAAGAATAGGGAAATAAACAGCAACAACCAAAATGGCAAATATAAGTATCTTTTCTGAATAATACAAATTATCAATCCCCATATTGAAAAGAAGAAGGGGACATAACTAATAATTTTCAATAGATCATACTTATAGTAGTCATCACCCATTGTAAACATTTTAGATGAACCTTTACTATTTTCGTAAATATCCAAGTGAGTTGTATAAAATGAAATGGAATTAAAGAAAGTCATTTTGTTTGCTTCTGAGTCTAAAGTACTATCAGTTATTGATTGATTGATTTTGGAGTCTTTAAGATTGGCAATATTACCAAGATAAGAGAAACTAAATGGCAAAATCCAAAATAGCTGAGTAGAGAGAAAGAAGATAATTATAAATAAAAGCTTGTATACACTTTTTCTTATTCCACTTCTGAATGTAAGCAAAACAATAAATAGTGAAAGGCATAATATAATAATTACTGTTACGAAGAATAGAGTAGATATAACGAACGACGATGTAAGTAGGATTATAGATATCAAAAATAGAAATAAATTTCTTGTATTAAGCTCAACGCTAACCCTAACAAAGAGATAAGTGAATAACGGCAAGAAACCAAAATAGGTAACAAAAGGCATAACTGGGAAATTGAAAATCCAAGGTGTAAATAATGTAGTTATATAGATAATACTACCCAAAATAGAAATATAAAAAGTGTTTTCTTCCCTTTGGAAAATATATCTAAGCAGTTTATATATAAAAACAATTGAACTAGAGAAGCATATAAGAATATAAATTGAGGAAAGAGTACTTTTAGGTAATACAATATCAAAAACAAAGAACAATATTACTCGAAATATATCTGCTTGTTCACTGTCTGAAACAACTCCGAGAGAGCGATATTCACGAAGAGCAGGAGAAGATATGTATCTATTAATTGACAACCCGGTATTTAATTCCGGTGAATAGTTATCATTTGTTAAAAGATAAGAGGTAAAATCTATTCGCCATAAAAATGCAAAAGACACAACGAGTAGTATAATTATCAATAAATATTTTAGTATTTTGGTATTTATCATATTATATATAGAATATCAAAAATACTTATGAAGCTAAAGGTAATGCTTGATTATTTACTTTCTTATTATTCGTTTCTCTGTTCTTATCCATAAACATTCTTACTAAATCTATACCTGCCCAACCTAT
>CAZJKB010000014.1:12052-13671 GCA_964546485.1 uncultured Candidatus Saccharibacteria bacterium
TCTTGTTAAATTATATGATTTAATATCAACACTAGTATTTCCCCGTAATCTTCTAACATGAACAGCCTCGTGTAAAATTGGAGAGATAGGGTTTCTAATACCATCGTTCATACTACTTGTTGTCCATAGTCTATCATAAACAGTTATATCTTGAGTGTTTGTCGATGCAATACTTCTGTTTAACCATGGAGCAATTATCCAGGTAATCCAATGATGTTTGTGATAGTACATGTCAGAATTTGGAGCAATGTTTTTAAGATCTATACTTTTCCCATTTGGGTTAGTAATCAGGAAATTCTTTATACAAATTCCCTTCTTTTTATTAGTTTTTTCATCTTTTAGATCATAAACAATATTTACATCTCCTCCATCTCTTTCTTTATAATTCATTCTGAAGTATCTACCATCAAATGCCCCTTGAAATTCTTTTGCACTTTTAAACAATCCTTTAATATGTCTTTGAGCTTCGGTATTAGCAGCTATTACTGAGCTAATATCAAACTTAGAGATATTTTGCAAAGGAATTTCAAACAAATCACGGAATGCAGGACTTTCCTTACTAACTATTTCAGTAACTGAATCTGCAGTAATGTTTAGTTTTTCTTCAAAATCTTGTACTGCTTGATATGGATCTTGTAAATTGTCTATAACTAAATCTCTATTTGTACCGGGTGGAGTAACCCAATTACCCTTAATATCTACCCAACCATTTGATATATTTGTAGTATTTTTCATATATAATATTATATCAAAGCACCCTATAATATTCAATTCATCCAATACTATTGAATAAATATTTAGGCATATATATACTAATAGTAAAAGTAATTTGTTTACTGCCATAAAAATGCAAATGTTTAATTCGAAAAATACCGACAAAAGGATACTTTCCTTAGATTTATTTATCCTCTTAGGACTTGAAAATCTATCTGTTTCTGAAAAAGAAGAATATACAAATGAATTTACTCAGTTAGTAAATAACTATTTCTTAGCACAAAAAGTTTCAGAATTTCTTGATGAAGATCAACTAAATGAAGTTACACAAAAGTTCAATAATGGAGAGGAAATAACAAAAATACTACAATATCTTGCAAAACTAATACCAGATTTGGATGAGTTATATATAGAAGCACTCACAGAAACAAAAGCAAGGGTTGTTAAGGACCAATATCTAGGTATGAAACAAGAACTTGAAGAGAAGATGAAAGATGCGACAGAAGAGGAAAGCACACAAATAAAAAAGAAACTCCAAAAATGTGAGAATAACATAAATTATGTTATATCTGGAGAGTTCGAAAAAATAAATTATCAAATAGAAGAATAATGGATAAGAGACCTGGATCATATACACCTGTAGAGTATCAAGTTAACCCTGCTTTAGCAGAAAGTATTGGTTATGACAAGACACTTGAGCGACAACTATTAGTAGCGAGAGAGATTAAAGAATCACAACAGGAAGGGTTGAGAATAGTTGAAATATCTGGAAAACAATACTTCGAAGTTGACCTAGGCTCTGGTAATTCAGACATATTAGATGAGAGTTTTTTCGAAGCCTTAAATGCGCAATCTACTACAGAAGAACGATTAAAAGGTAGGATCGGAACATCAAAGATGGCTGT